>VAWV01000115.1 GCA_005883295.1 Actinomycetota bacterium | reverse complement strand
CAGGTCCACCCCGCCCGTGTCGACCAGCAGGAAGCGGCGGCCGTTCCAGTCGGCCTCCACCTCCTTGCGGTCGCGCGTGACGCCCGGCTGCGCGTGCACCACGGTCTCGCGCGTGCCGCTCAGGCGGTTCACGAGCGTCGACTTTCCGACGTTCGGGTAGCCGACGACCGCGACCCGCGGCAGGGCCATCAGCGGCGCGCTTCGCGCACGAGCCCCACCACCTGCCCGACCACGTCCTCCACGGGGCGGTCGGTGGTGTCGAGCTCGATCGCGTCCGGCGCCGGGCGCAGCGGCGAGTGCGCGCGCTCGGCGTCCTGGGCATCGCGAAGGGCCTGGTCGCGCATCACCACCCGCCAGTCGGCGCCGAGCTCCGCCGCCCGCCGCCTGGCCCGCTGCTCCGGGCTGGCCGTCAGGAACAGCTTGAGCTCGGCGTCCGGAGCAACGACCGTGCCGATGTCGCGACCCTCGGCCACCCAGTCGCCCTGCGAGAGGAGCTCGCGCTGCTTCGCGACCATCGCCGTGCGCACGGCTCCGTTGGCGGCGATGCGCGATGCGGCCTCGGTCACCTTGGGGTCCCGGATCGCCTCGGTCACGTCGCGGCCGTCCAGCACGACCCGGCCGCCGAGCTCGATGTCAGCCGCCGCCGCACGCTCTGCCGGGTCTCCGCCCTGCTCGAGCACGGCCAGCGCGACGGCCCTGTACATGGCCCCCGAGTCGAGATAGCGGAAGCCGAGCTTCTCCGCCAGACCGCGGGCGACAGTGCTCTTGCCCGCCCCGGCGGGACCGTCGATGGCGACCACCATGTCTCGCGGCGAAGGCTAGCTGGCGCCTGTGGTTCTCAGCGAACGCGGAACGTGACCGTGTTGCGGCCGCGCGCCGGCTTCTCCACGTTGCCGGCCAGGTCGCGGGCGATCGCCGTGATCCGGAACTTGCCGTTCGGCAGCCGGGCGTTCGAACTGAAGCTCCACCCGCGCTTCCCACCCTTGAACACCCTGGTGATCCTGGTCGCGAGGAGGATGCGCCTGGAGCACCGCCGCGAGTCGCTGAACGACCCGTCGCTCTTCAGGTACCGGCAGCGCTTGTGCCCCTGGAGCAGGGCGACCGAGACCTTCACGTTGCGGAGCCTGCCCCTGCAGCCGCGGTCCTTGGCCGCGCCGTGGAAGCTGAGATGCCGGTGCTTCACCTTCACGTTGTCTCGCGGCAGCGAGGTCCGAGGCGCCTTGAGGTCGAGGCAGGGCCCGCCGTGCGCGGGGTCGTTCGGGATCCGCGCCGCATAGACCTCCTGCCACGGCGAGTAGCCCTTGCTGCCCTTCCGCAAGGCGGCGCCCTGGGTGTCGTTCCAGAACGGGATGGCCACCCTGTCGTCGGCCGCGAGCCCCTGGTAGTCGCCGATGAACTGCCCGGACGGCGAGATCGGCGGGTTGATGCGCGGGTCCCACATCCGGTGGTCCACCCGCACGTCCTTCCAGGTCTTGCCGCCATTGTTCGAGCGCGACAGGTACTCGCCCAGGAAGAAGTCGTTGGGGTCGTTCCGCTTGTCGAAGTACATGACGTCGACCTGCCCCTTGGCCGTGACCGCCATCCAGGGCTGGAACTGGTCGCGGTTCTTCTTGTCCTGGTTCACCCGGATCGGCCCGCTGTACGTATTGCCGCCGTCGGTGGACTTGAACATCACGATGTCGGCACCGGTCGAAGGGTCGCCCCCGGCTTCCGCGTCCGCGCGCCGCTTCTCACGGAGCTGCTTCAGCTGCTCGATCGAGGTGCCCTCGGTGACCGGCGAGCCCGCCCCGTTGTGGGAAGCCGCCACCACGTAGACCGTGCCCTTGTTGTCGATCCCGCTGGTGGGGATCGACAGGTTCCGGAACGACTGGCGGTCGAACTGGGTGTTGACGCCGCTGATCGTGGCGATCGGGCGGCCCGGCGTGAAGCTGTGGCCGCGGTCGATCGACTTCGCCTGCATCAGCGCGTCGATCGTGTTGTCGTACCACGTCACGTAGACCTCGCCCGCGGGCCCGATCACGATGTGGCAGCCGATCCCGGAGATCGCCCCCTGCTGGCTCAGCTGGTAGGGCGTGTTGTCGCCCGGCGCCACGCCGCCCCAGGTCTGGCCGCCGTCGAGGGAGCGCATCAGGACGATCTGCTGGCTCGGCGCCTGGGCGCCGTCCCAGCTCCAGCACACGTAGATCGTGCCGATCTTGTGATCGTGCGGCTTGTTGGGCCCGCCGTTCACATCGGTGTGGTTGTCGACGGCGATCCAGTTCTTGTCGTCGAGCAGGAGCTGCTGGCTGAGCGGGTTGTTGCGGTTGTCGTGCACGACGATCGGCAGCGACCACGGCCTCCCCGGCCGCTTGATGTTGATCGTCTGGTTCCAGCCCGTGCCGTTCGCGCCGCCGGGCGCATCCAGCGTGTTCGAGTACGCGTTGCCCTCGTCGTCGAAGGCCAGCGCGATGTCCGACACAACCCGGAAGTGGAGGTTGTCGTTCGGGTCGCACTGGCCGGGAGCGGTGCAGTAGCCGGGCAGCTGGCCCCAGTCCTTCCAGGTCCTGCCGCCGTTGAACGACTCGTACGTGCCCGCCTTGAAGAAGTACTTCGGAAGGCTCTGGTACATCTTCGACCCCGCCACCAGGTGGTTGTGGTTCAGCGGGTCCATCGCGATCGACGGCTCGGAGTGCGAGTTGTACTTGTCGTGCGAGGCGCGATAGTTGGCCGGCCCGGGCCCGAGCCGGCGGTTGAGCTCCGGCAGCCGGGGGTTCGCCACGCGCAGGTTGAACGACGCCTCGGCGTTGTACGACGTGCCCGGCGGCGCCGCGTACGGGACCAGCGCGACGATGTACTTGCCGGTCGCGTCCGGCACCGTGGTGACCTCGTCCTCGCCCGGGGGGTTGCCGCTGGCACCCGCCTGCGCCCCGTGGGATCCGTTGGCGTTGAGCCGGTAGATCGCCATGTCGATGTCGAACGGCGCGAACCCGGTCACGAAGATCCTCACGCCGCCGAGGAAGCGGTTGTAGAAGCCGGGCGGCGTGTTGACCGTGAGCTTGAAGAAGTCGCAGCCCGACAGCGGATCCGGCTTGTTGTTCGAGTCGAAGCAGTCGTCGGTGGTGCCGTTGTCGGCGGTGCCGATGCTCATCTGGCCGGTCCAGGTGAGCTTCCCGCGGCCCTGCGCGTCCGGGCTGAGCGTGCCCTGCGAGGGGGTCGAGGCGTGAGCCACCGACGCACCGGCGAGAAGGGCGCAGGCCGCAATCAGCGCTAATCCCGCCGGCCTCCCCCTCCCGCGAATCATCGGTGCTTCGGCTTCCTCCGCCGCTTGGCCGGCCCGCCGTGCTTCGGGTCGTTCGGGATGCGCGCCGAGTACACCTGCTGCCACGGCGAGTACCCCCTGGAACGCCGCAGCAGGTTCGCCGCCTGGGTGTCGTTCCAGAACGGGATCGCGAACTTGTCGTCGGCGACGATCCCCTGGTAGTCGCCGATGAACTCGCCCGAGGCGGAGGTGGGCGGGTTCACCCGCGGGTCCCACACTTGGTGGGTCACGCGCACGTCGCGGAAGTGCTTGCCGCCGTCGTTGGAGCGCGACAGGTAGGTGTCGATGAACAGGCCGTTGTGGTCGTTGCGGCGGTCGAAGTACGAGACGTCGACCTGGCCCTTCGGAGTGACCGCCATCCAGGGCTGGAACTGGTCGGCGTCGCCCGTCTTGATGTCGTGGTTCACCCGCACCGGCCCGGTGTACGTATTGCCGCCGTCGGTGGACTTGAAGAGGACGATGTCGGCGCCCGAACCGGGCTTGCCGGTGGTCTCGCCAGCGGCGCCCTCGTCGCGCGGATCGTTCACGTGCGGGTGCTTGGGGCTCTGCTCGAGCTGGCCGCCAACCGCCGGGGCGCCCTCGGCGTTCTGGGACGCGACCGCCACATACACGTTGCCCTTGCCGTCCACGGCACTCGTCGGGATCGAGAGGTTGCGGAACTCCTGCCCCGGGAACTGATCGTTGACCCCGGTGATCGAGGCGATCGGCCGGGCGGGCGTGAAGGTCTGGCCACGGTCCGTCGACTTCACCTGCATGATGTCGCCGAGCTGGTTGTCGTACCAGGTCACGTAGACCTCGCCGTGCGGGCCGATCGCCTCCTGGCAGCCGATGCCCGAGATCGCGCCCTTCTGGCTCAGCTGCTTCGGGGTGTTGTCGCCCGGAACCGTGCCGCCCCAGGTGTGACCGCCGTCCGTGGAGCGCATCAGGACTATCTGCTGGGCCGGGATGATCGTGCTCGAGTCGAAGCTCCAGCAGACGTAGATCGTCCCGATCTTGTGATCGTGCGGCTTGTTGGGACCGCCGTTCACATCGGTGTGGTTGTCGACGGCGATCCAGTTCTTGTCGTCGAGCAGCAGCTCCTGGGTGAGCGCGTTCCGCTGGTTGTCGTGGACGACGATCGGGCCGGTCCAGCGCTTGTGCGGCCGCTTGATGTTCACCGTCATGTTGAAGCCGGTGAAGGACAGCGTGCCGCCGGGGGCGTCGAGGGTGTTGGAGTAGGCGTTGCCCTCGTCGTCGAACGCCAGCGAGATGTCGGAGACCGTGCGGTAGTGCTCCTCGTCCCTCGGGTTGCACTGCCCCGGCCCCTGGCAGTAGCCGGGCAGCTGGCCCCAGTCCTTCCACGTCCTGCCGCCGTTGAACGACTCGTACGTGCCGGCCTTGAAGAGGTACTCCTCCAGGTTCTCGTACATCTTCGAGCCGGCGATCAGGTGCTTGTGGTTGGTCGGATCCATCGCGATCGACGGCTCGGAGTGCGAGATGTAGCGGTCGTGCGATGCGCGGTAGTTCTTCGGGCCCGGGCCGAGCCGGCGGTTGAGGGCCTTGAGCGAGGGCTTCGCCGGCTTCAGCTTGAAGGCGACGGCGCCGTTGTAGTGGGTGCCCGGCAGCGCCTGGTACGGGACGATCACGACCCAGTACGACTTCGCCGCCCCGAACGGGTTCTCAATCGGGAACTTCTCCGGGGTGCCGGCGCCCTGCTGGCCCGCCGCGGGGTTGTCCGGCGGGGGCATGATCTGATAGCCCTTCGTACCGCTGGGGTTGTGGACGTAGACGTAGACGTCGACGTCCTGCGACCCGAATCCGTTCGCCGTCACGTTGATCGAGCCGATGAAGCGCTGCAGGATCGACTCGGGCGACTTGACGTTCAGGACGTAGAAGTCGCAGCCCGAGCTCGGGTCCGGGTGGCGGCCCGAGTCGAAGCACGAGTCCCCGGTCGCGCCGACCGAGGCCAGCGTCGAGCTGACCGTGCCCTTGAACGCGACCTTGCCCTTTCCGCTCGGACTGAGCGTGAGGGTTCCGTGGCTGGGCGTGGCCGCGAGGGCCTGGCCGGCCCACAGACAGGCGAGCGCGAGCGCGGCCGCCGCCAGCGCGGCGCCGTGTGCGAAGCCCCTGCCAAGGTCCTGCCTCACGCGCGAGCGGACTTTAGCGTTCGCCCTCCGCGGATACGCCGGTTTCAGGCATCCGTCAGAGCTCGGACCTGATCCTCGAACCCGGGATACGAGATCGCGGCCGCCTCGATCCCCTCCACCTCCACGCCCTCGCGCGAGGCGAGCCCGGCGACGGCCCCGAGCATGGCCATCCGGTGATCGCCGCGGGCGTCGAGCACGCCGCCCCGGAGCCCGCCTCCTCCGGTGACCACAAAGCCGTCCTCGATGGCCTCGATGTCGGCGCCCAGGCCGCCGAGCCCCTCGACCACGCCGGCGATCCGGTCGGTCTCCTTCACCCTCAGCTCGCCCGCTCCCCGCACCACGGTCTGGCCCTCGGCGAAGCAACCGAGAAGGGCGACCAGCGGGAGCTCGTCGATCGCCGGGGGCACCTCGTCCGGCTCCACGGCGGTGGCCTCCAGCGGCGCCTGGGTCACGTCCAGCTCGCCGACCGGCTCCTCGTCGGCTTCCGGCTTCGGTTCGTCCTCGAGCTCGCCGACGACGACCGCGCCCATGCGCGCGGCGATCCGAAAGAACCCGGTGCGCGTCCAGTTGAGCGCGGTCCCCTCGATCACGATCCGCGAGCCCGCCACCAGGCAGGCGGCGGCGGCGAAGAACGCGGCGGACGAGGGGTCGCCCGGGACCACGATCCGCTCGAGCTCGATCTCGTCGACGGGCGACACCCGGACCACGCGGCCCTCGCGCGTGACCGGCACCCGCGCGCGGCGGAGCATGCGCTCGGTGTGGTCGCGGCTCGGAATCGGCTCCGTGACCGACGTCTCGCCCTCCGCCAAGAGCGCCGCCACCAGGACGCACGACTTGACCTGGGCGCTGGCCACGGGCAGCTCGTAGTCGATCGCCGTGAGCTCCGCTCCGTACACGGTGAGCGGGGGGAAGCGGTCCTCGCGGGCCTCGAGCCGGGCGCCCATGCCGCGCAGCGGCTCCACCACGCGGTCCACGGGCCGGCGCCGTATCGACTCGTCGCCGTCCAGGGTCCAGGAGCCGCCTGGCTGGCCCGCGAGCCAGCCGGGCAGCATGCGCAGGAGCGTGCCCGAGTTGCGGACGTTGAGCAGTCCCCCGGTCGTGGGCGCCGCGGTGCGGAGGCCGACGCCCCGCACGAGGAGGCCCCCGTCCTCCTCCGGCTCGAGCGCGGCGCCCAGGGAGCGCAGCGCGTCGAGCGTGGAGAGCGTGTCCTCGGCGTAGAGGTAGTTCTCGACGGTCACCGGCTCGTCGCACATCGCACCGAGCAGGGCGGCCCGGTGGGATATCGACTTGTCCGGCGGCGGGGCCACGCGGCCCCGGAGCGCGCCCGCGGGCTCGAATCGCCGCCTCATGCCCGCTCCGCGACCGGGAACCCGAGCTCGCCGATCAGCTCCGCCGCCCTCGTTCCGGCGCCGTCGCCGGCCACCCAGAGGGTGATCGAGCCGGTGCGGTTGTCCGGCGCCGGGGCCAGCGCCATGTCGGCGATGTTCACGCCGCCGCGACCGAGGGCGAGCGCCACCTGGGCCACGATGCCCGGCCGGTTGGGCACGGTCAGGCGCAGCTCGTGCACGGGCCCGCCCGCCAGGTCCGCCTCCAGGAGCCTTCGGCGATCCTCGCCGGCCGCCTCGTTCCAGTCGCGGACCGCCACGGAGTCGCCGGCGCGCAGGTCCGCGGCCACGCGCTGGAGCCGCGCCACCGCGTCGTCGATCCGCGCCGCGATGGCCTCCGCGTTGGCCAGGTAGATGTCGGTCCATATGCCCGAGCTCGCACCCGCCACCCGCGTGGTGTCGCGGAAGCTGGGCCCGACGCGGGGCAACGCCTCGCCCTCTGTGGCCAGGTCCGCCGCCGCCTGGGACACGAGCACGTTGGCCAGCACGTGCGGGAGATGGCTCACGGTGGCCAGCAGCCGATCGTGCGCCTCCGCGTCGATCGCCACTGGGCGCGCGCCGAACGACACCAGCAGGCCGTGGAGCCGCTCGTAGAGCACGCCCGACGAGCGCGCCCCCGGGGTCAGGTACCAGGCCGCCCCCTCGAACAGCTCGGCGCGCGCGTGCTCCACGCCGGAGGCCTCGGACCCCGCTATCGGATGGCCGCCGATGAAGCGTTCGTCGGCCGTAGTCGCGGCCAGCGCGCGCTTGGTGGAGCCCACGTCGGTCACCACGCAGCCCGCGCCCGCGGCGGCCAGGGCTTCCGCGGTCACCGACGGCAGGGCCCCGACCGGAGCGCACAGAAAGGCCGCCTCCGCGTCTGTCAGCGCGTCGGCCGCGGACGCGGCGGCCCGATCGACCGCATCGCGCTCGGCCGCGGCGGTGAGCACGCCCTGGTCCACATCCCAGCCGGCCACGACGTAGCCCTGCTTGCGGGCCGCGAGCCCGATCGAGCCCCCGATGAGGCCGACGCCGAGGACCGCGATCTGCATATCAGCGGCCCGGACCGGTCAGCCCGTCGAGCGCCGTGCCCGCACCGCCTCCGTGACCCGCTCGAGCGTCTCCACCGACGTCTCCCACCCCATGCACTCGTCGGTGATCGACTGACCGTAGGTGAGCGGTTGGCCCGCCACCACGGACTGGCGCCCGGAGGCGATGAACGACTCGAGCATCACGCCCACGATCGCCCGGTTGCCCGCCGCGACCTGGGCGGCGATGTCCCGGACGACGTCGGGCTGGCGGGTGTGGTCCTTGCCGCTGTTGTCATGCGAGGCGTCGATGACGACGCGTTCGGGCAGTCCGGCGGCGCGGAGCCGTGCGAGCGTGTCCGCCACCGCCGCGGCATGGAAATTCGGCTCACCGCGACCGCCGCGGAGGATCACGTGGCAGTCCGCGTTGCCGCTCGTGTGCATCGTCGCGGCTGCCCCGTCGTCGTCGATGCCGGGAAACGCGTGCGGCACGGCGGCGGCCCGAACCGCGTCCACCGCGATGCTCACGTTCCCGTCGGTGCCGTTCTTGAACCCCACCGGCATCGACAGCCCGGACGCGAGCTGGCGATGGATCTGGCTCTCCGTCGTACGCGCGCCGATGGCGCCCCACGACACCAGGTCGGACATGTACTGCGGGGTGATCGGGTCGAGGAACTCGCACGCGACCGGCACGCCCCGCTCGAGGATGTCGAGCACCAGCCTGCGGGCCTTGCGCAGTCCCGCGTTCACGTTCCCAGACTCGTCGAAGTCGGGGTCGTTGATCATGCCCTTCCAGCCCGTGGTCGTGCGGGGCTTCTCGAAGTACACGCGCATCACGGCGCAGAGGTCGTCGCCAAGCTCGGCCGACTTCTCGCGCAGGCGCTCCGCGTAGTCGAGCGCGGCCTCGGGGTCGTGGATGCTGCAGGGCCCGACAACCACGAGCAGCCGGTCGTCGTCGCCGTCGAGGATTCGCTTTATCTCCTCGCGGCTGCCCAGGATCAGCTCGACCTGCTCGTCACCGACCTGGAGCTCGGCCAGCAGGCGCTGTGGAGGCGTGAGCGCGTCGCCGCGGACGATGCGCAGGTTCCGGATCGGAGCAAGTCGCTGTGGGGGGCTCGTTGGCACTGCATAGACCTTTCGAAATAGCGGTTCAGAATCCTAGTCCTGGTACTGCGGTGGCCCATGAGGGGGCCGGTGAGGGCGGCGTCCGGCGAGGACTCGAGAGGTCGGTCGGCGGCCAGGGCGGCCGCGGGCCGGACGCCTAGCTAAATCGCCAGGTCCAGTAGCAGGCACGCGGATAGGCGCCGGCGAGGGCGCTACCGAGCTGAATCTGGGTGCCTGCGCGGTGCATGCGTCGACCTACTTGTACCAGGTATCGGTCGTCTGGTCGAGCGCTTGAGCCGCCCGCGGGCCCGTACTAGGCGTTCGCCGGCACCTTCGGGAGGACTTCGTCCAGCGCCGCCAGGAAGCGGTCGTTCTCCGCGCGGGTGCCGTAGGTGACCCGGAGGTGGCCCTCCGCGCCGAGCGCCGCCCCGCCCCGCACGATCACGCCGCGCTCGCCCAGGCCGCGCATCACCGCCGCCTCGTCGCGGCCGCCGAGTGAGACCCACGAGAAATTGGCCTGGCTGTCCGTCGAGTCGAGCCCCCGCTCCTCAAACGCCTCCTCGACGTGCAGGCGCTCGGTGGCGACCCGCTCCACGCGGCGCACCACCTCGTCCTGGTGCTCGAGGGCCTCCACGGCGGCCGCCTGCGCCAGCGCGTTCACCGAGAACGGCTGCCGGACGCGGTCGACCGCCGCCCGGAAGTCCTCCGAGCCGAGCCCGTATCCCACCCGCAGGCCGCACAGCCCGTAGACCTTCGAGAAGGTCCGCAGCAGGACCACGTTGGGGTGCCGCTCCGCCATGGGAAGCGAGTCGTCCGGGTCCTGGAGCGTGGAGAACTCGATGTAGGCCTCGTCGAGGATCACGCAGACGTGCCGCGGGAGCTCGGACACGAAGGCGTCGATCTCCTCGCTCGAGAGCGCGGTGGCGGTCGGGTTGTTCGGGTTGCACACGAGCACGATGCGGGTGACGGCGGTCACCTCGCGCGCCATGGCCCCGAGGTCGTGGCGCCCCTCCTCGTCGAGCGGAACCTCGATCGCCCGGGCTCCGCTCTGCGCGGCCAGGTGCGGGTACATCGAGAACGACGGCCAGGCGTAGACGATCTCGGCCCCGGGCTCGAGCAGGGCGTCGGCCGCAGCAAGCAGGAGCTCGCACGAGCCGTTGCCGACGGCGACGCGCGCAGGGGTCGTCTCGAGGCGCTCGGCGAGGCGCCGGCGGAGCGTCGCCTTGTCCGGATCGGGATAGCGGTTGAGCGTGCGCAGCTCGCGCTCGATCGCCTCCAGCACCGCTGGGTGCGGGGCCCACGGCGTCTCGTTGGAGGCCAGCTTGACCAGGTCGCCGCCGAACTCGTAGGTCTCGGCGGCGGGGTACACCGGTATCCGGCGCAGCCGCTCCGCGAACTCGAGGCTCACTGGGCGCCCTCCAGGTCCCGCCGCAGTCCGGCCGCCCCGCGGAGGTAGACGTGCTGCGGGGAGCTGCCGTCGCTCGCGTAGCAGTGCACCATCAGGCGGATCACCCGCGGGAGCGCGCCCGGGACGTCGATCTCCTGCGCGCAGATAAGGGGCACCGCGCTCAGGCCGAGCGCGCGGGCCGCCACGGCCGGGAACTCCGCGTCGAGGTCGGGCGTGCAGGTGAATATGCAGCTCACCAGGTCCTCGGCCGTGAGGCCGTTCCGCTCCATCACCTCGCGCACCAGCTCCTCGGTCCCCTGGAGGATCGCGTCGGCGTCGTTCCGGTCAACGGTTGTGGCGCCCCTCAGCGCGCGCAGTTGCACCCGACCGATTCAATCAGAGGCCCGCGCGGCCGCCCGAAGCCGCTCCACCTCGGCGGCGGTGAGGCGGCGGTGCGCGCCGGGCTCGAGCTCGCCCAGCCTGAGCGGCCCGAAGGCCACGCGTCTCAGCTCCACCACCCGGTGGCCCACGGCCTCGCACATCCGGCGCACCTGCCGCTTGCGGCCCTCCCGGATTGTCAGCTCGAGCGCCCCGGGCCGGGTCTGGCGGACCCGCGCCGGCGCCGTCATCCCATCGTCGAGCTCCACCCCCTCCCGGAGCTGCCGCAGCTCGGGCTCGCGCACCGGCGCCGGCTCTACGCGGGCCAGGTAGGTCTTCGGGACCTCGTAGCGGGGGTGGGTGAGCAGGTTGGCCAGCTCGCCGTCGTTGGTCATCAGGATCAGGCCGGTGGTGTCGGCGTCGAGTCTCCCCATGCGGCTTGTTGAGCGCGTAGACCACGGTGGGCTCCGGCGCCACCGGCTTCCCGTCCACGGCCACCCCGCTCCGCTGGTCCACGTCGAGGGCCGGATCAGTGGCCGGACGGCCGCCCACGGTCACCCGTCCCTCGGCCACGAGCCGCTGGGCGGCACGCCGCGAGGCCACCCCCGCGTGCGCCAGGTACCTCGCGAGTCGCACCCGATCAGGGCCTGTCCCAGTAGGGCGCGTGCACCCGGGGCGGCCGGGGGACGAGCGGGGCGAGGACGCAGGGAGGCCCAATACCCGGCAGGTATTGGGCCGACCGAGGACGACGCATCCGCGACGCCATCCCGGTCGTATCCGGGTGTGCGGGCTCTGCTGGGATAGGCCCTCAACGATGCCACACTTGCCGGAGTGGACCTCAAGCTGCTCGACGCGCTGCTCGACCGCGCCGGCGAGCCGCCCTTCCGGGCCCGCCAGGTCTGGAGGTGGATGGCAGGCGGCGCCGCCTCCTACGCGGAGATGACGGACCTCCCCGCCCCGCTGCGCGAGCGCCTGGCGGAGGAGCTCCCGCTCTCGTCGCTCGACCTGGAGCGCGAGGCCCGTGCCCGGGACGGGACCCAGAAGGCGCTGTTCCGGACCGCGGACGGGAAGGCGGTGGAGGCGGTACTGATGCGCTACCGCGACGCGCGCCGATCGCTGTGCCTGTCGAGCCAGTCGGGCTGCCCGCTGACCTGCACGTTCTGCGCAACCGGCCGGATGCGCTTCGCGCGCAACCTCACCGCTTCCGAGATCCTCGACCAGGCCCTCCACTTCCGCCGCGCAGAGCCGGTCGACCACGCGGTCTTCATGGGGATGGGCGAGCCGATGCTGAACCTCGACGCCGTGCTCGAGGCGTGCCAGCGGCTCCCCTCGATCGGGATCGCCCACCGCCGGACGGCGATCTCCACGGTCGGCTGGCTCCCCGGGATCGAGCGGCTCGCGACCGAGGGCCCGCCGGTGCGCGTCGCGCTCTCACTGCACGCCGCCGACGAGGCCCTGCGCTCCGAGCTGATGCCGGTGAACGACCGCTATCCGCTCGCCGACGTCCTGGCCGCCTGCCGGCGGTGGTCCGAGCGGCGGCGGATGGCGGTGTTCGTGGAGTACCTGATGCTGGACGGAGTGAACGACCGTTACGAGCAGGCGCTCGCGCTCGCGCGCGTGCTCCAGCCGCGCGAGGCGTTCAAGGTCAACCTGATCCCCTACAACCCGACCGACTCCGGCTTCGAGGGCTCGACGCGCGCCGCGATCGACGCCTTCCGCGCGGCACTCGAGGAGCGCGGCCTCCGGGCCACGGTCCGGCTCACACGCGGCCGCGAGATCGACGCGGCCTGCGGTCAGCTGGCCGCGCGGGTTGCCTAGGACGCGGCCGCTGGGCGCGCGCTTCGCAGGCTACTTGTGCTTCTTGTGCTTCTTGGGAGGCACGCGCCGGGCGACGGTCCCGTGGGAGCTGGGCGCGGTGACCTTCGTGGCACGGTGCGAGGCCGCGGCAGCGGGCGCCTCGGCTGGCACGGCGAATGCCGTGACGGCGACGGCGACGATGGTGGCTAGCGAAGCGAACCTCACGCGCCTGGGATCGGCATCCGCAGGCTGGAGCTTTCGCTGCTTGGACGAACGTTCGCCGGTGGCCGCGGGACCCCGCATCAGTGCTCGGGGACGGCGAGGTCGTCCGGAATGGCGATCGTCGGCAGATCCCGCCCGGAGAGCGGCGTCACGGCGCCCTCCTCGACCGTCGCGCACATCACGTCGACCACCCGCGGATCGAAGTCCGTGCCCGCACAGCGCCGCAGCTCGCGCAGGGCCTGCGCCGGCTGCACCTGCCGCCGGTACGGCCGCTCCGACGTCATGGCGTGGTACGCGTCGCAGACCAGGATGATCCGGGACGCCAGCGGGATCGCCTCGCCCGACAGGCCGTCCGGGTAGCCGCTGCCGTCCCACTTCTCATGGCTCGAGCGGACGAGCGCGGCCACCGACGCGAGCGCCGGCGCGGCCACGAGGATCCGCTCTCCCACGAGCGTGTGCTGGCGGACGAGCGCCACCTCCAGCGCGTCGAGCGGTCCGGGCTTGCCGAGCACCTCGTCCGGGATCGCCATCTTGCCCACGTCGTGCAGCTCCGCCGCGCGGGCGAGCTCTTCGAGCTCCTCCTTGGGCAGCGAGAGGCGGCGGCTGACCTCGAGGGCCAGCTCGGCCACCTCGTGGAGGTGCTGGTGGAGGTCCGGCTGGCGCTCGTGCAGGACCTGCATCAGCACGTCGCGGGCCTGCGCGCCCACCACCGAGGCCTGCCGCGCGGTCTTGTTGCCGTAGAGGCGCTGGTCGGCGATCTGCATCGCGGTGCTCGGATCGCTGGCCTCGACCGGAAGCTGCACGAGGCCATGCGAGGCGCTCACCTCGAAGCCCCGCCCCTGGTCCGACAGCGCGGCTGTGGCGGTGGCCACGATGTCACGCGCGCCCTGGGCGTCGGTCCTGACGAGCGCGCAGAACTCGTCGCCGCCAAGGCGGTAGGACTGGCCGTGGCCGCCCACGGCCGCCGCCAGGTTGCGGCCGAGGCGCACCAGCAGCGCGTCGCCGGCCGGGTGGCCGAAATCGTCGTTGTAGCTCTTGAAGCCGTCCAGGTCGAGCAGCACCAGCGCGCGCGGCCGGGCGTGGTCCTTGCCCTCGAGCTCGGTGTGCAGGTCGAGCATCAGGCGGCGGCGGTTGCCGAGGCCGGTCAGCGAGTCCGTCAGCGCCTCCTCGCGGCTGCTGCGGAGCATGCGCAGGTTGTCGCGGAACGTCATCGCGGTGCGGGCGATCACCGCGACGATCGTGAGCCCCGCCAGCACCACGGCCGCACCGTCCACGTGGCCGTAGTGGTCGTACACCAGGAACCCGATCGCGGGCAGCGCGAACGCACCCGGGAGGACCAGGATGCGCCACCCCTCGAGCCGGTTCTCGCTGACGGCGCCGACCGGCTCCCACGCGGCGAACCCGATCAGCAGCGTCGCCGCCGGCCAGAGCGTGTCGAGCAGACCGCCGATGTCATAGCTGCCCGCTGCGTTCTGGTAGACGTAGATCGAGTCGGCGCCGCCCGCGAGGGCGAGCCCGAGGGCGATGAGCGTCCAGGCGCGCCCCGGCCGCCACGCGGTGAGCGCGAAGACGCTCGCCACGAGCGCGAGCATCACGATGTCGCCGACGGGGTAGGCCAGGTCCGTTGCCACCTGTACGGTGCCCTCCTGCCCGATCACGCTCTTGGCGACCGTGTGGAAGACGGTGGCCTCGCCCAGGGCGCAGATGGCGAGCGCGACCACGATGCCGTCCAGCCACAGGCTCATCCGCGCCTGCGGCAGGCGTCCGCGGGCGAGCAGGACGAGAGCCACGTAGCTCATCGGGTAGAACGCCAGCCAGAGGTAGTCGCTCACCGAGGGGACCGGCGGGTTGTCGTCGTGAGCCAGCACGACGCTGCCGTAGATCTCCGCGGCCGTCCACGCCAGGAGCCCTGCCCCGAGGAGCAGCCAGGCCGTCCGGTGCTCGCGTGTGCTGACCGCGCGCACCAGGCACGAGAGCGCCGAGATCAGGACCAGGCCGTTGTAGACCCAGTC
>VAWV01000250.1 GCA_005883295.1 Actinomycetota bacterium | reverse complement strand
TCGTCCGCGAGGTAGATCCCGACATCGACGTCCTGCAGCCGTGCCAGCTCCTCCGCCCCCTCCGTCTCGGCGTAGCGCGCCCGCCACAGCTCGAGCGGATCGCGGGAGCGGTCCGCTCGTTCACCGAGAAGCTCCAACCGCGCGTCCTCGCCGAAGATCTCCTTCCACGCGTGGTGGCGGTCGAGCGGCGGTAGGCGCGCACCCCGGGCGAAGCGCTTCGCCATGTAGTCCAGGCTGGTCCGCCGCGACGAGCTCGGCAGCCGGTCGACGAGCGCGCGCGCCGCGGCGGCGGGACGCCCGACGTACGGGGCGATCAGATCGGCGACATACGTGTAGTAGCCACCGAACAGCTCGTCCCCGCCCTCGCCCGAGAGCGCGACCTTCACGTGCTCCGAAGCCAGCCGTGACACGAGGTAGGTCGGCAGAGCGGATGAGTCGGCGAACGGCTCGTCGAAGGCCGCCGCCAGCTCGGGCAGCAGCTCCGCCGCGTCCGGCTGCAGCACGAGCTCGTGGTGGTCGGTTGCATACCGTCGCGCGACCATGCGTGCGCGCTCGAGCTCGTCGAACGAGCGCTCCTCGAAGCCGATCGAGAACGTCCTCAGCGGCTCGCCGCTCTCCTCGGCCGCGAGCGCGGCGAGCGTGCAGGAGTCGATGCCGCCGGACAGGAGGACCCCCACCGGGACATCCGCCACCAGGTGGGCGCGCACCGAGTCCCGCAGGCGCTCGCGCGCCTCGTCCGCAAGGACGTCCGCGGACGCGGTGCGCACCTCGGTTGCTGGGGGCGGCGCCGGCCGCGCGAAGCGCTCGATGCGCGGCTCGCCGCCGCTCCAGATCATCCGGTGGCCCGGCGGCAGCTTGCGCGCGGCCTCGAAGATCGTGTACGGCGCGGGCACAGAGTTGAACGCGAGGAACGCCTCGACCGCGTCGATGTCGATCTCCGTGGGAAAACCCGGCTGGCGTAGGAGCGCCTTGAGCTCGGAGCCGAACGACAGCGTCCCGCCGGTGACCGCGTAGTACAGGGGCTTGATCCCGAAGCGGTCGCGCGCGAGCAGGAGTCGCCGGCGCGCGCCGTCCCAGAGCGCTATCGCGAACATCCCGCGCAGGTCGACAACGAAGGAATCGCCGCGCTCCTCGTAGAGGTGGACCAGCACCTCGGTGTCGCTGTGCGTCCTGAACGAGTGCCCGCGGCGGGCGAGATCGGCGCGCAGCTCGCGGTAGTTGTAGATCTCGCCGTTCTGGACGACGTGGACCGTGCCGTCCTCGTTTGCGATCGGTTGGTCGCCCCCGGCGAGGTCGATGATCGACAGCCGCCTGACGGCCAGCCCGACCGGCCCATCGAGCAGCATGCCGTCGCTGTCGGGGCCACGGTGCACGAGTGCCTCGTTCATCGCCGCGAGCACCGCGGGATCGCGGCCGCTGGCGCCGTCGAGCGACGCCTGGCCGCAGATGCCGCACATCAGCCCTCGAGCGGCTCGCGCCCGCGAACGAGGCTGGTCAGGATGCGCCAGATGGTCTCGAGGATCACGACCAGGTACAGCGACACCGAACGGTCGGCGATGTACTCGAGGTCGTGGGCGAGCTTCTCCGACCACGGGTGTTCCCGCGTCAGGCGCATCTGCGCGAAGCCGGTCATCCCGGGGGACACCACGAGGCGCTGCCAGTACTGGGGGATCTGGGCGCACAGCTCCTCGAAGAACGCCGGGCGGATCGGGCGCGGACCCACGATGCTCATCTCGCCGCGAAGCACGTTCAAGAGCTGCGGCAGCTCGTCGAGCTGCGTCTTGCGCAGCACGCGGCCCACCGGCGTCACCTCACGCTCGGTGAGCCTGGTGAGCGGCTCGCCGAGGTACGGCGACAGGCGCGACTCGGCGTCCGCGCTGAGCGTCCGGAACTTGTACATGGTGTAGATGACGCCGGCGCGGCCCACGCGCCGGCCGCGGTAGAGGACGGGCTTGCCGGAGCTGACCCGGATCGCGGCCGCGATCACCGCCATCACCGGGCTAGCGGCCGCGAGCGACCCGGTGGCGAGCGCGATGTCGAGCCCGCGCAGCGCCCTGTCGACCGGACGCTGCTCGTGGTGATGCGCAATGCGGGCGTATCGCTCCGCGAGCGACCCGGCAACCGGCTGGTACTGGACCGCCCCCTCCATCGCGCCCCCGCGAGTGTGACCGATACCTCGGTCAAGTGCGCCGCGGGTCGCCCGGCTCACCGGGGCGTCCCCAGGAACATGTCCACGAGGACGTTCGGATCACGGCGCTCGCGCGTTCCATTCGAGTCCCGCTTGCGCAGCTCGATCGCGCGAGGATCGGTGAGAGGTCGCAGCCGCCCCTCCCGGATCAGGGCCTCGTCCACCCCGCCGAGGCGCCCACCGTAGGTGGTGTACACCGGCGTGCCGAGCGCGACCGCCTCGCGGTTCATCGTGCCGCCCGCCGAGATCACGAGGTCGGCGAGCGCGATCAGGCTCTGTGCGTCGACGGCGCCCTCGGGCACGATCACCGAGGGCAGGTCCAGGTTGCGCACGTATTCGCGCTGCGCCTCCGTGCGGGGGATCACGATCGCGTGCACGCCCGCTTCGCCTCCCAGGCGGTCCAGGACCTGTGGAAACAGCGGGTTCGACTTGCGGTGGTAGAGCGCGACGTCCGGGGGCGGCCGGAAGACGACGACGACCCGGTCGCGATCCACTCCCAGCGCGTCGAGCGCGCGCGCGTCCGGCTCGAAGTCCGCAAGGTAGTACTCCTCCTTCAGCCCGGGGTACTGCACGAGCTTCTCCGGGCCGACCCCGTACCGGGCCAGCCGCTCGGCCGGGATGCGGTCCGGGACCATCACGCGCCTGGCCAGGCGGCAGCCCACGTTGTGCTGCTGCACCGCGAACTCGTAATCGAATGTGTTCGCCGCCGGCACGCGAAGCATGGCCGCCGCCAGCGCGAGGTCGTTGGAACCATGTCCGAGTGCCAGCTCGAACCCGCCGCCGCCGCCGAAGCGGACCATGGCGCGCGTCCGGTTCGCGAGGGCCAGGGCCTTCTCCACGCGGCCGGCGCCGCCGTGGCGGCCGAAGACCGTCGCGTGGAGCCCGTGCATGTGCATCAACTCCACGGTCTGGGAGTAGTCGCGGGCGGTGAGCTCCACCTCGTGACCGCGCTCGCGAAGGCGGTCGACGATCGGGCGGAACACGAGGACGTGCGCCGGCGCCGTCATGTCGATCCAGATCCTCACGCGAGCGCCGGGATTCTAGGTCCGGGTCCCCGGTATGGCCCGCTACCGTTGCTCCGATGGCGGGGACGGCCGCGATTCCGGAGCCGATCAAGCCGCGGCTACGCGGGGTGGCCGGGCGGGCGCGCGCGACTGGCGGCCACGATCTACGCCCTCTCGGTCACCGGGCTCCTCGGAACGAGCGCGCTGTACCACCGCCGTGACTGGACGGATCGGGCCCGCATGTGGATGCGCCGCCTCGACCACTCGATGATCTTCGTGCTGATCGCAGGCACCTACACCCCGTTCGCGCTGCTCGTGCTCCACGGGGTCCTCGCGCGCACGATCCTCATCGTGGTCTGGGCGGGCGCCGTCGGCGGGACGATCCTCAACCTCTTCTGGGTCCGCGCGCCGAAACCGGTCACCGCGAGCGTCTACATCGCGCTCGGGTGGGTGGCGATCGCAGCAATGCCGCAGATGGCCGATGCGATCGGGTTCGTGGGGGTGGGCCTGATCCTCCTTGGGGGCGTCCTCTACACGGCGGGCGCCGTGATCTACGCGCTGCGGCGACCGAACCCGGTGCCGGGCGTCTTCGGCTACCACGAGGTGTTCCACACACTCGTGGTGGCGGCCGCGGCGGCCCATTTCGCGGCGGTGGCGGCGTACGCGCTGCCGCGCTGAGCGACGCCGCCCCGCGCCAGCAATCCTGTCTACGGGCCGCATACCGGCCCGTATCCAGGACGGCTTGGAGGAACAAGGCCTCAGAAGAGGGCGGGCTGCTCGGGCTCGGGTGTCGGACCGGCTTCCGGCCCGGTGCTCGCGGCCTCCTCGCGATCACGCAGGAAGCGCCGCGACCGCGGCGCCGCGCCGGGCACGCTGGCCAGCTTGCTGAGGCGCTCCTGGACCGTCTTCGGCGCCTACGGGCCCCGGCGGTACAGCTCCTCGTAGCGAGGCACGAGGTCGGGCCGGTGCGCTCGCAGCCAGTCCATGAAGATGTCGCGCACCTCGCCGCGGAGGTGAAGCGCGATGCCGCCGATGCTCACCGCACCCGCCTCGGTGGCGATCTCGATGATCTCCTCGACCTGCTCGGGCGCGTCGTTGATCCCGGGCATCAGCGGGGCGATGAGGATCCCGGTGGGGATCCCGGCGCGGGTGAGCTCGGCGACCGCCTCGAGCCGGGCGCGGGGGTGGGGCGTATGCGGCTCGGTCTCGCGCCATGCCTTCTCGTCGAGGGTGGGCACCGAGAAGTTGGCGGTCACGGGCGCGCGCTCGGCGACCTGCTGGAGGAGCTCCTTGTCCCGGAGCAGGAGCGGCGACTTGGTGAGGACGCTGCACGGGTTGGCGAAGTCGCGGAACGCCTCCCAGATGCCGGGCATGAGCTTGTAGCGTCCCTCGACCCACTGGTACGGGTCGGTGTTGGTGCCGAGCGCGACGTGCTCGCCCTTCCACTTCGGCCGGGCCAGCTCGGCCCGGAGCAGCTCGGGAACGTTCACCTTCACGACGATCTCGCGCTCGAAGTCGCGGCCGGCGTTGAAGTCGAGGTACTTGTGGGTGGGGCGGGCGAAGCAGTTGTGGCTGACGACGCCATTGGCGATGAAGTCGCCCGTACCCGTGGTGATGTCGTACATCGGCATCTCGAGCCCGAGCGGCTCGATGGACGTGACTCTCAATCGCGCAAACGTCTTGACCATGTGCTCGTTGATGTTGCGCTTGCGCGTGATGGCCGGGTCGACGGTGTGGAAGAACCGGAGGACCTCCTTGAGGCCGCCGAGGAGGCGGACATACGTCACTCCGTTGGGCCGCTTCGAGTCCTCGAGACGCGTCGCGAAGCCAAAGCGCCGCATGCTTGCCTCGGTCCAGCCGATGATTTGCTGATCCGTGTTCGCGATACGAATGCAGTCGCCGTAACTGCCCTCGGCATCGAAGATGCCGGCGAGGAAACCCTTCGACCAGTCGTCGCTCGCGGCGCGTGGCCATCGCATGACCTCGCGTATCGCCTCGACTTTCTCGCGAGAGTGCGCGCTAATAGCGCGAAGGGCCAATGAGTTGCCGACTGCGGCCTGGAACTCGAACTCTCTCGTTGCGACTCCGATGTCATCCAGGTAGCCCCCGGCACGACGCAGCGGCTCCAAGTCGATTAGCGCGAGGCGGAACTGATGATGCTGCCATCGACGCGGGCCGTAAAGACGCGAAGCGATGTAGCCGTCACCGCGGATCAAGCCGCACAAATAGCCGCGTCGATAGTCGGCCGAGTCCCCCGGGGGTGATGCAAACTGACCCGTGCCCATCAGCGAGTTGTTGATTGTTAGATACGGACGCCGGAGCGGTCCCCATTCGGCGCCTGTCACGTACTTCCAGCCGCGATCGGACAAAAAGCGGTGGTCTCCGCTTGCCACCAGCTCCGTCCCGTCCTCGAGGGTGACGCGGTATGCCGGCTTCACCGTCGACCAGTGATTTAGCACCTGGGTGACGACGTACCGGCGGTACCGATCGATCCGCACCGTCCCGTAAACCCGGTCGCCTGGCCGTACATCCTCGAGCGGCTTTGTCCGACCACCTCCCATTAGGACGGGCGTTGCTCCCGACGCGCAGTAATGGCACGCGTGGGTACAGCCTCGATATG
>VAWV01000114.1 GCA_005883295.1 Actinomycetota bacterium | reverse complement strand
TCTGTCCTGTCGCGCCCGTGGCACCCGTAGCTCCCGTCGCGCCCGTTACCCCCGAGGCTCCGGTCGCGCCCGTGGCACCGCTGGCGCCCGTCGCCCCAGTCGCCCCAGTGCCGCCCGTCGCCCCGGTCGCGCCGGTGGCACCTGTGCCGCCTGTACCCCCGGTCGCACCCGTGGCGCCCGTAACCCCGGCTGCGCCAGTCGCGCCGGTGGCGCCCTTGGCGCCGGTGGCGCCCTTGGCACCCTTCGCGCCCTTCGGTCCGGTTGCGCCCTTCGGACCCGTCGGGCCAGTCTTGCCCTTCTTTCCGCGTCGCCCGCGCGGACCCACCGCCTGGGCGGCCTGAAGGTGATGCTTACGCGCGCTCGGGCTGCGGCCCGAGAGGTGGGACTTGGTCGCGACGTGGCGATCGGACGCGAGGGCCGCTGAATCGAGGCGCAGGGCAATCGCGAGTGCGATTAGAACCCCCAGCAATCGCTTCCGCGACGACACCGTCCCTCTCGCCCTCCGCTCCCCGCAACGACCGCGACGGCCGCTACGCGCCCCTGCGAACTGGGGCATCGCTCAAGTTCGGCGCAACATACCGGATACTTTGGCCCCGCGCGTGGCCTGAAGTGTTAAGCGTGGCCGTGGTGAAAATGAGCCCCGCGCGCGCGTCGATCGGGCGCGCGGCTCATCGTTGACAGAGGCAAGCGGGGACGGTCGGGGGGACGGAACGCCTATTTGGCGCGATGTGCGCCTCCGGGGAACGCGTAATCGTCTTTCGTTACCCCCTAATCTCGGAGCCGCCCCCGTAGCTCAGTGGTCAGAGTGCTCGCCTTTTAAGCGATGCGACGCGAGTTCGAATCTCGCCGGGGGCACTCACGTCCGGGGGGCTAGGGAACATACGTTCGTGCCCAAACCGCCGCGCCCACACGTACCGAGGGTTGGCAGACCGACCACGGTCTCGCCGACGGCGGAGAACGTTCGGGAGTGCCGACATCACGGCCTGACCGTCCACTACAGCCGCCTCGACAATCGTTCGTGGCGCTGCCGGCGCTGCATCGGTGAGGCCGTCACTCGGCGTAAACAGCGCGTTCGGCGGACTCTGATCGAGGAAGCGGGTGGTCGTTGCGCAGTGTGCGGTTACGACCGCTGCGTGATCAACCTGCACTTCCATCACGTCGACCCGTCGACCAAATCCTTCCTGATGTCGTCGTCGATCGGACGGGCGATCGCGAAGTTCCGCGAGGAGGCCAAGAAGTACGTCCTCGTATGCCCCAACTGCCCTGGCGAGATCGAGGCCGGCCTGATCGAGAGTCCGCCGGCTCGAGCGCGCTATCACGGGGGGCGGCCTAGTGCCGGAAGTGCCGCCGGGCCGTGAAGACCATCGCCACCCCGGCTTCGTCGCAGGCGGCGATCACCTCCTCGTCGCGGCGTGAGCCGCCCGGCTGGATTATCGAGCGGATGCCCGTCTCGATCGCGATCAGCGGGCCGTCGGCGAACGGGAAGAAGGCGTCGGAGGCGAGGGCCGAGCCCTCGAGGTCCAGGCCGCGCTCGCCGGCCTTCTCCACTGCGAGCTTCACGGAGTCCACCCGGCTCATCTGGCCGGCGCCGATCCCGACCGTGCCCAGGTCGCGCGCTATCACGATCGCGTTCGAGCGCACGTGCTTGCAGACCTTCCAGGCGAAGAGCATCTCGCCCCACTCCTGCTCGGTGGGCTTGCGCTGGGTGACGATCGTCATCTCGTCGCGGAGCTCGATGTCCTCGTCGCGGTCCTGGACCAGCAACCCGCCGCGCACGCGGCGGATGTCTCGGTCGGCCACCGGCTCGTTGCGGCGCTCGGCGTCGTCCAGTATCCGCACGTTCTCCTTCTGCTCCAGGACCTCCAGGGCCCCCTCCTCGTATCCCTTCGCCATCACGACCTCGACGAAGATCTCGTGCAGGCGTTCGGCTAGCGGCCGGTCGACGGAGCGGTTGAAGCAGTAGACCCCGCCGTAGGCGCTCAGCGGATCGGTGGCGAAGGCGCGCTCGAAGGCCTCCAGCGCCGAGCCACCCACCGCGCACCCGCAGGGGTTGTTGTGCTTGACGATGACCGCCGCCGGGATCTCGAACTCACTGACGAGCCGGCGCGCGGCGTCGAGGTCCAGGAGGTTGTTGAACGACAACTCCTTGCCGTGGAGCTTCGAGACCATCGAGAGCAGGTGCGTGCGCGCGTTGGCCTGCGCGTAGTAGGCGGCGCGCTGGTGCGGGTTCTCGCCGTAGGGCAGGTCGAGCACCTTCTCGTACACCCGCGGGTACGTGGCGGGGAAATCGTCCTCCCGTTCCGAGAACCAGCGCGCGATCGCCGAGTCGTAGCGGGCGGTGTAGGCGAAAGCCTCGGCCGCCAGCGCCTCGCGCGTCTGCTCAGACAGCAGCGCGTCGCTCATCCGCAGCTCCTCCAGCACCGCGTCATAGCTCTCCGGGCTCGTGACCACCGCGGTGAACGGGTGATTCTTGGCCGCAGCCCGGATGAGAGTGGGCCCGCCGACGTCGATGTTCTCGACGACCTCCTCGGTGCTCACCCCGCGCCGGGAAGCGGTCCGCTCGAACGGATAGAGGTTGACGCAGACCAGGTCGATCGGCTCGATGTCCTGCTCGGCGAGCGTCGCGATGTGCTCCGGCTTGGAGCGCACGGCGAGCAGCCCAGCGTAGATCCGCGGGTTGAGCGTCTTGACCCGCCCGTCGAGGATCTCCGGGAAGCCGGTGTACTCGTCGATCGGACGCGTCCCGATCCCGGCCTCGGACAGCTCGCGCGCCGTCCCGCCGGTGGAGACGATCTCGATCCCGAGCTCGCTGAGCCCGCGTGCGAAGTCGACCAGACCGCGCTTGTCGGAAACGCTGAGGAGCGCCCGCCGGACCCGCACCGCGCCCGGCTGCACCACCTCCGCCGCGTGGCCCCCAGAGATCATCCGGAAACCCCGCGTGTGCGGATGGCGGATGCCGGCGAGCGATCTGCGAAGGACGCAGGATCCCGGGCAATGCAGGGACATTGCCGGGATCCGAGGACGCCGGCAGGCGCGCGTCCGGCGCCGCCAGACGTGCGCGGGGGGTTTTCGGATGATCTCTCAGTCCCCATCGGACGCCTCCTCCACGATCACCCGGCGCGGATTGGCCGGGTCGATCCGCACCCGGCCTGCCGCGACCAACCGCACCGCCTGGGGCAGGAGGCGGTGCTCGATCTCGTGGACGCGTCTCTCCACGGCGGCGATGTCACGAGAATACGGAACGGGGTCGAAGGCTTCCTGCAGGATGATCGGGCCGCTGTCGACGCCCTCGTCCACGAAGTGCACGGTGACCCCCATGACCTGCACCCCATAGTCGAGTGCCTCCTCGATCGGGTGGACTCCGGGAAAGGCCGGCAGGAGCGACGGATGGATGTTGATGATCCGTCCGGCCAGCCGGCGCACGAGCTGCGGGCGGAGCAGCTCCATGAACCCCGCCAGCACCACCAGCTCCACCCCGTGCTGCTCAAGCCAGTCCCCGAGCGCCGCGTCGCGCTCCTCACGCGAGCCGTAGTCAGAGGCGGCGAAGACGCCCCGCTCGATCCCGGCCTCCCGGGCCCGCTCCAGCCCGTGGGCCTCCGGATTGTTCGACCCCACGCACACGATCTCGACGACGCCCTCGCTGTGAACAGTGTCGATCAGCGCCTGGAGGTTCGAGCCCTCGCCCGATACGAGTACCCCGACTCGCAAGCTCACGCCGCGGCGATGGCCGGCGCCGGGCGGAGCACCGGGTACGGGCCGTCTGTCGTGAGGAGCCTGCGCTCCTCGATCAGCTCGTCGATCCGGCCCAGGATGTCAGAGCGGCGCATGTCCGACGAGGTGCCGTAAGCCGGCAGTCCGTCGTAGGAGTTGCGGGCGATCTTCTTCGTCCGGGCCCCGTGCAGGATCTCGGCGCAGGTGGTCCGGCCGACCGCCGGCCGCGCGGCGCGGGCCACGGACAGGATCGCTTCGTCGAGCGTGGCCACCGAGCCCGGGTCGGGCGGCGGCAGCTCCGGGACCAGCTCGACAGCGCCGCAGGCGTCGCAACACGGCCCGGACGGCGACGGCTCCGCGGAGTCACCGAAGTGGCGCAGGATCGCCCGCCGACGGCAGCCGGCGCCCTCTACGTAGGCCCAGACTTCCCGATACTGCCGCCACCTGACCCGTGCCGCCTCCGCGATCGACGCCCGGCACAGCGCCTCGGCGCGACCGGAAAACGGGCCCACGACCGCACCCGCGACCCGTTCCGGAGGCGCCGGCGCCGGCTCGGCAACGCCAGCACGATGGAGATGGCCGATAAGCGCCCGCAGCTGGTCGAGCGAGCAGCCCACCGACGCCGCCAGCTCGCCGGCCTCGAGCTCGTAGCGGCGTTCCGAGAGCCCGGGCAGGCTGCCGCCGCCGTCAGCCGCTTGTTCGAACGCCGCTGCGAGCCGCGCCGGCAGCCCAGGGCCGAGCTCGTCGCGGCGGATGAAGTGCACGTGCAGCGCCTTGTCCCGGTTCTCCGCCAGCAGGAGCGCCCTTGCCGGCGCTCCGTCGCGACCGGCCCGCCCCGCCTCCTGGTAGTAGGCCTCGAGGGAGGCCGGCACGCTCGCATGCACCACCGTTCGCACGTTGGGCTTGTCGATCCCCATTCCGAACGCATTGGTGGCGACGACCAGCCTGACGTCGTCGCGGAGGAACCGCCGCTGCACCGCGGCCCGCCGCTCGCGATCCAGCCCGGCGTGGTAGGGCAACGCCTGCTCGCCCAGCTCGTCGGTGAGCCGGTCGGCCATTTCCTCCGCGCCCGCGCGCGTGCCCGCGTACACGATGGCCGGCAGCGCGTCCTCGCGCTGGAGCGCCCGCACGAGCAACGCCTGCTTCTCGTGTGCCGCCGGACGCGCCACGGCGAACGAGAGGTTGGGGCGGTCGAACCCGGTCGCCACGGGCAGCGGGTCCCGGAGCCCGAGGCGGCGCACCACGTCGGCGGCGACCCGCGGCGTAGCAGTTGCCGTGGAGGCGACGATCGCGCACGCGCCGAGGCGACGTGCCGCGTCGGCCAGCCGGAAGTAGTCGGGGCGGAAGTCGTGCCCCCACTGCGAGACGCAGTGCGCCTCATCGACCACGAACAATCCGAGCCGCACGCTCGACAGCCGCTCGACGAAACCGGGCGACGAGAACCGCTCCGGCGCGACGT
The DNA here is from genome assembly GCA_005883295.1 of Actinomycetota bacterium. Lineage (GTDB taxonomy): Bacteria > Actinomycetota > Thermoleophilia > Solirubrobacterales > Thermoleophilaceae > AC-37. Next base: position 5,771 of record VAWV01000114.1, on the reverse strand, counting down.
ACAGGAGCCGCAGCTCGCCGCGGGCGGCGGCCTCGATCGTGGCGCCGTTGTCGGCCGGGTCGCGCTGCGCGTTGACGACCCCCACCAGATCCCCGACGCCACGCGCACGTAGAGCGTCCACTTGGTCCTGCATCAGTGCGACCAGCGGCGAGACGACCAGCGTCAGGTCCTCCCGCAACAGAGCCGGGAGCTGGTAGCAGAGCGACTTCCCTGACCCGGTGGGCATCACAACCAGCACGTCGCGATCGGCCATCGCCGCCTCGCATGCCTCGCGCTGCCCCGGCCGGAAGGAGCGGAAGCCGAAGTGCTCGTGAAGGGCGTGATCGAGGTCCACGTGGCCACGGTACATGCCGGCTCGGCGGGACCGGCCCCGTGCGGCCAGGGCGTTACGAAGTTGTCGCGAAGGGGTGCGAACTTGTAACGCGAGCAGGCCGCAGACGCTCCTCCAATACGACCCGCGCGCCTCGCGACGGGACAATCGTCACGTGCCGCGCGCGCGGAGCCTCCGGTCGGGTAGACGCCGGTCGCAGCCGCGCCGCCTCGAGCAGCGTCCGCAGCACGACCTTGATCTCCTGCTGTGCGAACGATGCCCCCAGGCAGCGGCGCACGCCGCCCCCGAACGGGATCCAGGTGTACGGCTCCGCCTGACCGTCCAGGAAGCGCTCCGGCCGGAACTCCTTCGGATCGGGGTACACGTCCGGGCGCACGTGGACCACCGCGATCGCCGCGACGACGTACGTGCCTGCCGGGATCATGCGCCCGGCGATCTCGGTGTCCTCCATCAGCTTGCGCACCACGTCCACCACCACGGGCCGCAACCGCAGGGTCTCCTTCATCACCGCGTCGAGGTACTCATCGCCGCCGCCGTCCGCGACCTCCTCCCGAAGCCGCCGCTCCACCCGGGGATGCCGCAGCATCAGCTCGAACGCCCAGCACAGGGCCGTCGCCGTGGTCTCGTGACCCGCGCCGACCAGTGTCATCAGCTCGTCGCGCAGCTCCATGTCACTCATGGGCGCGCCGTCCTCGTGACGAGCCTGAAGCAGCAGCGACAGCACGTCGTCGCGCCGCTCGAACCCGGGTTCCGCCCGGCGCCGCCCGATCTCCTCGTAGATCAGCTCGTCCGCTTCCGCGCGCACCTTCAGGAAGCGTCGCCAGGGGCTGAGTGGCCCGAGGTCATGTCGCAGCGCCGGGATCCACATGACCGGTGTGCTGACCCGATCGAGCCGGGTGGTCAGGTCGCTGAAACGGGCTCGCCGGGCGGGATCGTTCACCCCGAAGATCGTCCGCAGGATCACCTCAAGGGTGATGCGCTGCATCGCCGGCCGAAGCGGGAACGGTCGGCCAAGCGGCCACCCGGCGACCTCCCGCTCGGCGGCCTCGCGCATCGCGTCCGCGTAGCGGCGGATCCGCTCCCCGTGGAACGGCGGCAAGAGCAGCTTGCGCTGCGCCATGTGCTCGTCGCCGTCCAGCGTGAGGAGTGAGTTCTGCCCGAGCACCGGCTCGAGCGGGCCGGCGTTTCCCTCACCGGCGTGAAAGCGGTGCGGGTCGCCGGTGATCACGTCGCGCACCGCGGACGGCTCCGCGACGTAGACGATCTTGCCGAAGAACGGGAACCGGATGGCGAACACGTCGCCGTTCCGCTTCCACTCGCCCTCGAGCAGGCGCAGCGGGCGCAGCGCGAATCGCGCGGCCTGGATCAGGGCGGGGATGTGAGAGGAGGGCGGGCCCTCAGCGGACGACCGCGAGCTCTTCCAGCGCGTATTTGCCGCGCGCGTCCTCGGTGCGCTGGAGGGGGTACTCGCCGGTGAAGCAGGCGTCGCAGGGGGTGTCGCGGCTCGACCCGATCGCCTCATAGAGACCCTCGAGCGAAAGATACGCGAGCCAGTCGGCGCCGAGCTCGCGTGCAACGTCTGTCACGGTGCGGCCGTGGGCGATCATCTCCTGCCGCGTGGACATGTCGATGCCGTAGTGGCATGGATGGCGGATGGGAGGAGCAGAGATCCGCAGGTGCACCTCAGCCGCGCCCGCGTCCCGCAGCATCCCGATGATCTGGCGGGTGGTGTTCCCGCGGACGATCGAGTCGTCGACGACAACGATGCGCTTGCCGCCGACCACTTCCGGCAGGGGGTTGAACTTCATCCTGAGCCCGTGCTTGCGCAGTTCCTGCCCGGGCTGGATGAACGTGCGCGCCACATAGCGGTTCTTGATCAGGCCGTCACCCTGGGGGATCCCCGACGCCTTGGCGAATCCGTTGGCCGCCGGGTTGCCCGAGTCGGGGATGGAGATCACCAGGTCCCCCTCGACGGGGGACTCCCGCCAGAGGATCTCGCCCATCCGCTCGCGCGAGACCTGCGCACGGCGGCCCTCGAGCTTCGAGTCGGGGCGCGCGAAGTAGATGTGCTCGAAGACGCAGAAGGCGCGCCGCTCGGACTCGACCGCCTGGCGCACCTCGATCCCGCGCTCGCCGAGGCAGACGAGCTCGCCCGGCTGGACCTCACGCAGGAGCCGCGCGCCGATGATGTCGAAGGCGCAGCTCTCCGACGCGACGCAATAGCGCTCGCCGAGCTGCCCGAGGGCCAGCGGCCTGAGCCCCGCGCCGTCGCGAAACGCGAACACGCCCTCCGGGCTCATCACGACGGTGGAGAACGCGCCCTGCAGCCGCGGGATGATGTCGGCGATCGCCTCCGCCACGCTGTCCGCCTCGTGCCTGGAGATCAGCGCGGCGATGATCTCGGAGTCCGAGGTGGAGCTGAAGCCCACGCCGCGCTCGCGCAGCTCGGAGTGCAGCTCGACGGCGTTGATCAGGTTCCCGTTGTGCGCCAGCGCGATGTTGTGGCGCTCCGAGCGGTGGATCGGCTGGGCGTTCTGCCACGCTGACGACCCCGTAGTCGAGTAGCGCACGTGCCCGATCGCCATCGTCCCGGGCAGCGCCCGCAGCTTGGTCTCGTCGAAGACCTGGGAGACGAGGCCGAGCTCGCGCACGGCGACGATCTCGCCCGAATCGCAAGTGGCGATGCCCGCCGACTCCTGGCCGCGATGCTGTAGCGCGTAGAGGGCGAAGTAGGCGAGACGGGCGACCTCGGACTCCGGCGCGTACACGCCGAAGACGCCGCACTCATCGCGCGGGCCCTCGCGAAGCTGGAAGGTAGGGGTCACGTCAGGAGGTCCGGAATGGCCTGCTCGTGGGCGGTTTTCAGATCCTGGACCGAAAGCGAGAGCGTAGCAGCGCCCGCGGCGATGACCAGCGCGTCACCGCGGACATCGCCGAGCCTGAGAACCGGCACCTCCGCGGCGATCTCGCCGAGCTTCGCGATGCCCTCGGCGGGCCCGGAGACCACGACGCCGCCCGGGCCCTCGCCGAACAGCGTGGGCGCCAGGCCGTTCCAGCTCAGCTCGAGGCGGGCCCCGATCTCGCCGGCCATGCAGCACTCGGCCAGCGCGCACGCGAGGCCCCCATCGGAGACGTCGTGCGCCGACACGACCAGCCCCTCCCGCACCGCTCGCCGGACCAGCTCGATGCCTGCCCGCTGCGCATCGAGGTCGACCGGCGCGAGCGGCTCCAGGGGTTCGCCGAGCATCTTGGCCAGCTGCGAACCCGCGAGGCGGGGCGCGTAGGGACCGACGAGCGCGACCACGTGACCCTCCCTGGCGAACCCGATGCCCGCGGCGCGCTCCGGCTCCGGCAGCCACCCCACGAGTCCGACCACCGGTGTCGGATAGATCGGCCCCTCCGTTCCCTCGTTGTACAGCGACACGTTGCCGCCAACCACCGGAACGCCGAGGGCCCGGCAGGCGTCGCCCAGCCCGCGCACCGACTCGATGAGCTGCCAGGCGATGTGGGGCTTCTCGGGGTTACCGAAGTTGAGGCAGTTGGTGAGGCCCAGTGGCTCGGCCCCGACGCAGGCGAGGTTGCGCGCGCACTCGAGGACGGCCTCGACCGTGCCGGTGTAGGGATCGCACGCCACCCGCCGCCCGTTGCAGTCGATCGACACCGCCAGCGCGCCGGTCCCGCCGTCGCAGTCGAGCGCCAGCACCGCGGCGTCGGCCGCCTCCGGCCGCCGCACCGTGCGCGAGCCGACCAGCGGGTCGTACTGCTGGAAGGCCCAGCGCTTGCTGGCCACGTTGGAGGAGCGAAGCAGGGCGAGGATCGCCTCCGGCCCCGTGGGGTGGTCGGCTAGCTGCGGGGCCGGCGCCGGGTACAGCGGCGCGTGCGGGGGCTCCGGCTCGAGGTCGTACAGCGGGCACTCGTCCACGAGCGCCTCCACGGGCATATCGCCGACCAGTGAGCCGCCGGCGAACACGCGCAGCCGGCGTGCGTCGGTGACCGAGCCGATCGGCGTGGCCCGGACGTCCCAGCGCGCGCACACCGCCAGCACCTTGTCGAGGCGATCGGGCTCGACCACGCACAGCATCCGCTCCTGGGACTCGGAGACCATCACCTCGAAGGGCTCCATGCCCGGCTCGCGCCGCGGAACGCGGTCCACGTCGATGTCGATCCCCACGCGGCCCTTGGAGGCCATCTCCGATGAGGAGGACGACAGCCCGGCCGCGCCGAGGTCCTGGAGCGACTCGAGCAGGCCGCGCTCGAGGAGCTCGAGGCAGCACTCGAGCAGCTTCTTCTCCTCGAACGGGTCGCCGATCTGGACGCTCGGCCGCTTGGCCTCGTCCTCGCCGAGCTCCGCACTGGCGAGCACGGAGGCACCGCCGATGCCGTCCCGCCCGGTGAGCGCACCGAGGAGGACGACCCGGTTGCCGACCCCGGCGGCCGCGCTCCTGGTGAGGCGGTCCCGCGGAGCGACGCCCAGACACATGGCGTTGATCAGGCAGTTGTGCTCGTACGGGGCCTCGAAGTAGATCTCGCCGCCGACCGTGGCGACGCCGACCGAGTTGCCGTAGTGGGCGATCCCGGCGACGGCGTGGTCGAGCAGGTAGCCGGAGCGGCGCGAGCTGAGCTCGCCGAACCGCAGCGAGTCGAGGATCGCGATCGGCCGGGCGCCCACCGCGAACACGTCGCGCAGGATGCCGCCCACCCCCGTGGCCGCGCCCTGGAACGGCTCCACGGCGCTGGGGTGGTTGTGGGACTCGACCTTGAACGCCACGGCCAGCCCGTCCCCCACGTCGACGGCCCCCGCGTTCTCGCCGGGGCCGATCACCACCGCTGGGCCCTCGGTGGGCAGAGTGTGCAGGAGCTTCTTCGAGTGCTTGTACGCGCAGTGCTCGGACCACATGAGCGAGAAGACCGCAAGCTCCACCTCGTTGGGCTCGCGCCCGAGCTTCTCGATGATCAGCGCGTACTCGGCGTCGGTCAGGCCGAGAGCGCGGTGTCTCGGCTCGGTGGTGGCCACGGCGCTCACGCCGCGACCGGGACGGACGAGGCCAGCGAGCTGAAGATCGCGGCCCCGCCGGTGGGCCCGCGGAGGGGATCCACCGCGTGTTCCGGATGCGGCATCAGCCCCATCACGTTCCCGGCCGCGTTCGTGATGCCGGCGACGTCGCGGACCGATCCGTTCGGGTTCTCGCCGGGCGCGTAGCGGAGCACGACCTGGCCGGCTTCCTCCATCCGGTCGAGCTCCTCGTCGGGGGCGTAGTAGCGGCCGGTGGTGTGCTTGACCGGGATCGACAGGAGATCCCCGCGCGCGCACGCGCGCGTGAACGGCGTGCGGGAGTTCTCGACCACGACCTCCACCTGGCGGAACAGGAAGCGCAGGCCGGTGTTGGGGAGCAGCGCGCCGGGGAGGAGGTGCGCCTCGCACAGGACCTGGAAGCCGTTG
>VAWV01000291.1 GCA_005883295.1 Actinomycetota bacterium | reverse complement strand
AGGAGCGCGGTGCGGGAGCCCGAGAGATAGGCCGCCGCAAAGATCGGCGCGAGGGTGGACAGCGTCCCATCAATGAGCCCGATCAGCCCCGGCTGGACAACCCGCAGGACCTTCTCACGGTCGCTGTCGCTTCGCCATCCCGCGATGAGGTTGCGAATCGCTGTAGCCACACAATTATTGTAACAACTCTGTTAAGATTAGGTCGGCCTAAGAACTAGCTCGCGGGCCTCCACAGGCATGCGCACCCACGAACAGCCAGCAACCGATTCCGATCTCGCGGACACGCTCCACGCGCGCGGACAGCGCGCCACGAGCCAGCGCCTGATCCTCTACCGCGCGCTGCGCGAGCTCGATCGCCACGCGACCGCGGACGAGCTCCTGCGAGCGAGCGCCGAGCGGCTCCCGAACCTCTCGCTCCCCACCGTCTACGCGACCCTCGAGCTCTTCGAGGAGCTCGGACTCGTGAGAAGGGTCGCGGTGGAGGCCGGTCCGGCCCTGTGGGACCCGCGAGTCGACCCGCACCAGCACTTCGCGTGCCGGAGCTGCGGACGGGTCATCGACCTCGATGTTCCGGCACGGGCCGGCACGGCGATGGCCGTCGCCCGAGCCGCGGGGCACGCCCCTGACTCTGCCCAGGTCGTCGTCGTGGGCCTCTGCAGGGACTGCGCACACGGGCCGGCCGACGTTTGACGGCGGCCACCACGTGGCATACGAAGGCGCATGAGGCGACCGGGTGCGCTCGCGGCGATCCTCTGCGCCGGCATCGCTCCGCTCGGTAGCGAGCCCCGGCGCTAGTGCCGCCGCGCATCCGCCGCGCCGAGCGCTCGGACGTGCCGCTCGTCCTCGGCCTGATCCGGGAGCTCGCGGGTTACGAGCGCCTGGCCGACCACGTGGTGGCCACCGAGGAGCTCCTCGACCGGCACCTGTTCGGGGACCGTCCGGCCGCTGAGGCGCTGATCGCGGAGGTCGACGGCGAGGCGGTCGCGTTCGCGCTCTTCTTCGCCACGTTCTCGACCTTCGTGGGCCGGCCGGGCATTTGGCTCGAGGACGTGTACGTCCGGCCGGAGCACCGCCGAGCCGGACTCGGGCGAGCGCTCGTCGAGCACCTCGCCCGCATCGCAGTCCAGCGCGACTGCGGCCGGATCGAGTGGGCCGCGCTCGACTGGAACGCGCCAGCGCTTGACTTCTACGCGGGCCTCGGCGCGGAGCCGGTCGAGGGCTGGACGATCCACCGCCTCGATGCGGAGGGCATCCGGCGCCTCGCGCCCACATAGCCGCCGGATGCGGCATCCTGTCGCACTCGCTCACGCCACTAATAGGAGGGACATGCCCACCGAACGCCGCCACAAGCTGAAGCTCGCCGCCTCGGTGCTGTGCGCGCTCGCGCTGGTCGTCGCCGGATGCGGCGGCAGCAGCTACAAGAGCAAGGTCGAGGACGCCGCCAAGCAGTTCAAGAAGACCTCCGTCGACGCAGGAACCAAGCTGCGCAACGCCAGGACCAAGCAGGCGTTCGCCGCGGGGGTCAACGAGTTCCAGGGAGCGGTCAAGACCTTCAACGGCAAGCTGCAGTCGCTCTCGCCGCCCAGCAGCGCGAAGGCGGCGCAGGCCCGTCTGATCTCCGTCCTGAACACGTTCTCGGCCGACGTGGGCGCTGTGCGGGACGCCCTGAACAAGGGGGATGTAGCCCAGATCAGGGCCCTGCAGGGCAGGGTCGTCTCCGACGTGGCCGGCGTGCAGTCGGCCGCAAAGGAGCTTCAGAGCAAGGCCGGCTGAGCGCGTCGCCGTGCTGGCGGGAACCCGCCGGCACGGCTTCTGGCCGTTCGTCCGACCCAGATCGGGCCGGGCTAAGCCAGCTTGGGCACGAGTCGATGGGGTCGCGTGGCCTTCCGACCTCGCCGCCTCGGCCTCATCCTGCTTACGTTCGCCGTCCTCGCCTGCCCGGCTGCCGCCGAGGCGGGTCCCACAGGTGGCGCCGTCGCTCCGTCGTACCCGTCCGGGCCCCCGGTGGCGGGCCCGACCGGCGGTGCTTCCGTGCCGGCTGCGGCGCCCACCACCCCCACTCCGAAGAAGAAGAAGAAGCACCGGAGGAAGCACCACAAGCCGCCCACGCCGCCGCGCAACGACGGACCGGGCGCCTCCGACATTCCCTCGAGCTACCTCAAGCTCTACCACGCGGCGGCCCAGGCCCACAACATCGACTGGCGCGTCCTCGCCGCCATCGGCAAGAACGAGTCGGACCACGGACGGACCACGCTGCCCGGCGTCTCCTCGGGCGTGAACTTCGCCGGCTGCTGCGCCGGCCCCATGCAGATGTGCATCAAGGCGAGCTGCGGGAACGTCTGGCAGGCATATGCGGTGGACGCCAACGGCGACGGGAGCGCGTCGGTCTACGACCCCGCGGACGCGATCTACGCGGCCGCCGCCCTCGTCCACGACCTCCAGACCATGCTCGGCCCACATCCAGATCTGCTCCTGGCCGGCTACAACGCCGGTCCGGGGAACGTCATCCACTACGGCGGGGTCCCGCCGTTCGCGGAGACCAAGGCGTACGTGAAGAACGGGCTCGCGTACATCGCGGCGCTCAACCCGTAGCCCCAGGGCGGCCGGGTACCCTTGCGCGCTGCCTCCGGCCGCGCGCATGACCAAGCCCACGCTCCGACGGCTCAGGACACTTAGCTACCCTCCAGCGCGCGCCCACTTAGCTCAGCTGGTAGAGCACTTCCATGGTAAGGAAGGGGTCGACGGTTCGAGTCCGTCAGTGGGCTTCAGAGGATTCCCACTACGGCGCGGCGGAGACCGAGTGGGTGCGTCCAGACCTCCGCGCGAGAACCAGCGCGCCGGTAACGACCGCGAGGTGCAGCGCGGCGACGATGGCAGCGATGACTGTCAGGTTCGTGCGGGATTCGTCAATCTGGTGAAAGACCTCGCGCACATCAAAGATCGCCGCGACGAGCGCGAAGCCTGCGAGAGCCAGCGGAGCAAGGATGCTGCCGGTGAGCCACAGGGCGGCTGCGAGCAGCAGCGATACGGCTACCGCCGAGGCCACAAGCGCCGGGGATTCGATGTCGATCCCGAAGACGCGCTCGCCCTTCTTCTCGCTGGTGAGCTGAGCCGCACTCTCGCCCGTGTGTCCTGATTCAGGCCCGGTTTCACGATGACCCGTCTTGCCCTCACTCGGGGCGTGGCCGGACTTGGTAGGCGCGGCGCTCTTCGGGTGCTTCTGCTCAGCCGCCCTGTGCGTCGCGCTTTCGCCTGCGTGCTGGTCCGCGGCCAAGACGTAGTCAACCCCGAGCGCGGCGTGCTGCTCGGTGTGCTTCGAGTTGCGCTCGATGGCGACGCCGATGGCAAACAGCGCCGCCGCAGGACCGGC
>VAWV01000290.1 GCA_005883295.1 Actinomycetota bacterium | reverse complement strand
CGCGCAGCTCGCCCTCGTGGGTCCCTCGGAGCCAGAACTCGACGATCACGGCGTCGTCGGCATGGTGAAGGCCGATCGTCTCGTTGCGCTGGTCGGGGAACGCCGCGCGAGACTCGGCGAAGTACGCCGCCACCGCCTCCTCACCGTCGTGCACCTCCCCCGTGGGGACGATCTCGTAGCGGGGGTGCTGGAAGGTGGCCATCGTCACGTCGAACTCGTGACGGTTCTCGGACTCCATGTGCTCGCGGACCAGCCGCTCGCGGCGCTCGCGCAGCTCGGTCTCTGTCACTGCGCGTGGTGCATCGCGCGCGTCACCGAGACCACGAACTTCACGAGGCTGTCGTCGTCGGCGTGTCCCGCCGGGCCGTGCACGCCGTGCGCGCAGACGTGGTCGCCCCAGATCGAGACCCACGAGAAGGTCTCCTCCGGCGCCTCGAGGAAGCATTCGATCACGGGCGGGGCGAGCGCCCGCTCCGGGTCGTCGCCAGCGACCATGTAGCGGGCGTCGAACTCCTCGTGCCCGATCGCGAGGTCGGGGGAGACCGGCACCCAGTGGGGACGGGGCCAGACCTCGGTCCACGCCACCTGGCCGGAGAGCGCCGCGAAGGCGAAGGTGGTGTCCGAGGACGAGTCGCCGTCCGGCGCGGACTTCCGCCCGATCCGGACGAACGTGACCCGCACGCCTTCGAGCACGCCGCTCCGGGCCTCCGTGACCGCGAAGCTGCGCACCGGGTCCGCGAGGTAGCGGGCGGCGGTCTTGTTCCCCTCCGGCAGGTTCGCCGCCGACGCCTCGGCCACGATCCGCGCGGCCGCAGCCGGGTCGGCCTGATCGGTCAGGGCGTCGAGCGCGTGAAGCTCTGCGACGTCCGTTCCATGCCTGCGGAGGGCGAACGATCGGTGAGCCATTGTCTCCATCCTCCCCGCATTGGCCGCCCAGCGCAAGCCGGCGGGTGTGCGTTTCGAGCCTGCTCCTGCGGGGAATCCGCCCTGCGGGGGGTTCATGCGTGCCCGGCTCGCAAGCGTGGCCGGCGAACATTCCCTGGGAGAGCTACCTGCCGCCGCTGCCGTCGCCCAACCGGCCGCAGCCGCACGCGGTCCCGTACTGCCGCGCTCCGCGGCTCAGCTGCATCGACACCGAGCTTCGGCGGCTGCGCAGCGCGCAGCGCCGGTTCGGGTGCGATCACCGCGGCGTGTTCGCGACCACGTATCTGGAGCTCACGCGCGTGCTGCGCGCCACGGTGCGGCACGACCCGCGGTTCTTCCGCTACCCGCGCTACCTGTACACCGAGGACGCGCTGTTCGCGGACGTCTACTTCAACACCCTGCGCGACTACAGGAGCGGCCGGCCGGTGGCGCCGGCGTGGCGGATCGCCCTCGACACCGCGCGCTCCGGCCAGGTCAACGCCGGCCAGGACATGCTGCTCGGGATCAATGCGCACGTGCAGAACGACATGCCGTTCGTGGTTGCCGCGCTTGGCCTGAGGACGCCGCGCGGCGCGTCGCGCAAGCCCGACCACGACCGCGTGAACGAGGTGCTCGACCGTGCGTACCAGCCGGTGGTGAACGCGGTGGCCGAGCGCTACGACCCGCTCCTCTTCACCACCAACGCGAGCTGGGATCCGCTCGACGACATTGGCGGGCTCGAGATGGTCAAGGGATGGCGCGAGGGGGTCTGGCGCAACGCCGAGCGGCTCGTGAACGCGAAGTCGGCCGCAGAGCGCCGCCAGGTGGCGGGCCAGATCCAGCAGAACGCCGCGCTGTGGGCGCAGATGATGGCGGCGCCGCAGACCCCCGGCTACAGGGCGCAGCGCGATGCGTACTGCGCCCGGCGGATGTGAGGCCGCGGGCGCTCGCCACTCTGCTGGTGATCGGGCCGCTGGCGGCCGCGCCCGCCGGCGCGCTGGCCGGGCCGGACCCGGAGAACCTGCCGTGGCCAGAGCTCCTGCCGCCGGCCCCGGTGCCCACCTCGGTGCAGCCGCACCCGGTGCCGCACTGCCGCCGCGTGGGCATCCACTGCATGGACGACCTGCTGAGCCGCCTCCGAATCCAGTGGCGAGCCCTCGATCGCAGGTGCGACCATCGGGCGCTGTTCTCGCTCGCCTACCTGCGCATCACCAAGGGGCTCCGGGACGACCTGGCCCGCCCGCATCCGCGCTTCTTCCGCTACCGCGATTGGATGATCGACGTGATCGTGGACTTCTCGAACCGCTACTTCGCGACGCTCCGCGACTACGCTCGCGGGCGCCCGGTGCCGGAGTCGTGGCGAATCGCCTACGACGAGGACATGCACGGGGACACGAGCGGAGGGCAGGACGTGCTGCTCGCGAGCAACGCCCACACCCAGCACGACCTTCCGTACATCTACGCCGACATGGGCATGCGGACCCGGCGTGGAGCGTCGCGGAAGCATGACCACGACGGCGTGAACGAGGTGAACAACCGCGTCTTCGACGGCCTCGAGAGCTATTACGCGGCCCACTACGACCAGCAGTTCACGTGGATCCACATGACGTCACCGCTCGACCACATCGGGACGCTCGAGATGGTCAAGGGCTGGCGTGAGGGCGCGTGGCGAAACGCGGAGCGGCTCATGAACGCCCGGTCGGCCTCCGAGCGGCGCCAGGTGGAGCAGTCGATCGACGTGACCGCGAACGTTTGGGCGGACATGATCCGCTCCGGCGCGGTGCCGGGCTACCGCGCGCAGCGCGACGCCTACTGCCGGTCCAAGCACCGACACCCCTGAATCGGAGCACGCGCTACCGTCGGTACGCGTGCGCCGTACCCCTCTCCTCGCCGCCTGCTGCGTGCTCGGCCTGGGGGCGACCCCGGCCCTCGCGGCGACCCACGACTGGGCCCGCTTCGGGTTCGATGCCGCGCGCTCCAACTCCTCCACGGCGAGCGCGGGCATCGCGGCCCGTGACATCGCGCACCTGAAGCGCCAGGACGTCACGGTCCCCGGGACCGTCGACTCGTCGCCCATCTACCTCCACGGTGTCCAGGTGAAGGGGAAGAAGCGCGACGTGTTCGTCGCGACCACGAGCTACGGGCGCACGTTCGCGCTCGACGCCCGTAACGGGCACCGGCTGTGGACCTTCTCGCCGCCCGGGATCGGCTCATTGGAGGGCACGTACCGGATCACCCACTCCTCGCCGATCGCCGACAGGGGCAGCGGGTTCGTTTATGCCGCATCCCCGGACGGCAAGATCCGCAAGCTCTCGCTGGCGAGCGGGGGGCAGGTGGTGTCCGGGAGTTGGCCGGTGAGGATCACGCGCCTGCCGAGCCGCGAGAAGATCGGCACCGCGCTCAACCTCTCGGGCAACAACTTGATCGCGACAACGGGCGGCTACACGGGCGACGCCCCGCCCTACCAGGGCCACGTCGTCCTGATCGACAAGGGGTCGGGGAAGATCGCCCGGGTCTTCAACGCGCTGTGCTCGAACAGCCACGGCCTGATCCAGCCGAGCACGTGCTCGGAGACCGGCTCGGCGATCTGGGCGCGCTCGGGCGCGGTGGTGGTCCCCGGTACCGGACGCATCCTGGTGACCACCGGCGACGGCAACTTCAACGGCAGCACGAACTGGGGCGACAGCGTGCTCGAGCTCTCGGCGAACCTGAAGCACCTGCTCGGCAACTGGACGCCCACCGATGAATCCTCGCTCGACTCGGGCGACGTCGACCTCGGCAGCACGGCGCCCGCCCTGCTGCCGTTCGGCAGCCGGTGGCTCGCGCTCCAGGGCGGCAAGGACGCCAAGCTGCGCCTGCTCGACGTGGGCAACCTGAACCGCCACGGGAAGGCCTGCGCGTGCAAGGGCGGGCAGCTGCAGACCCTGGACGCGCCGGGCGGCGGCGTGTTCACGGCGCCGGCGGTGTGGCGTCACAACGGCAGGACGTGGGCCTTCGTGGCCACGTTCGGCGGCAGCGCGGCTTACCGGCTGGACGGCACCAGCAAGCCCAGGCTCCACCTCGTGTGGAGCAGCGGCCGGAGCGGCACCAGCCCGATCGTCGCCGGCGGCCTCCTGTACGTGTACTCGCCGGGCGGCGACGTGGCGGTCTACCGGCCGGCCACCGGCCACCGCGTCGGGACCCTCTCGGCCGACGGCGGCCACTGGAGCAGCCCCATCGTGGCCGACGGGCGCGTGGCCATACCGGTCGGAGACGCGAACGACCACCACACCACGGGCACCATCACGATCTACCGCAAGCCGTAGCGACCGCTGCGGCGACGGCGACGGCGACGGCGCCGGTGGCGCTCGTCGTGGACCCTGCCGTAGCGGGGCGGCCGCCGCCTAGCCCGGCCCGGCTCCTGCTTGGGGACGCCGTGGTTCGGGGGCACGGCGTAGGGCGTCGGCGGCGCCGTGTCGAACCCGAACGCGCCGGTCAGATCGCCGGCGACCGACCGCCGCCAGGCGGTCAGGTTCGGGACCCTCACGCCGAAGCGGGTCTCCAGGAAGCGGAGCGTGGAGGTGTGGTCGAAGCGCTCAGAGCACACGTAGCCGCCGCGGCTGAAGGGCGAGACCACCAGCATCGGGACGCGGAAGCCGAGGCCGATCGGGCCGGCCACGCCCTCGGCCGCGTCTGGCAGCGGGTGGACCCTGAGGTACTCGCCGCGGGTCCCGCGCGGTGCCACGGGCGGCGGGACGTGGTCGAAGAAGCCGCCGTTCTCGTCCCAGGTCACGAACAGCACGGTCTTCGCCCATAGGTCGGGGTTGCCGGTCAGCGCCTTCAGGATCAGGTCGGTGGTGTACTCCCCCCACTCGACCGGCGCGGGCGGATGCTCGCTCTGGGCCACCGGCCCCCAGATCCATGAGACCTGCGGGAGCTCGCCGCTCGCGCAGTCGGCCTCGAAGCGCGACGGGAAGTCGTTCGAGAATGCCCCGGCGGCCAGCTCGGGGTCGGAGTGGAACTGCTCGAAGAGCGGGAATGGCGTGTCGCCGACCGGGCTGTAGTTGTCCGAGCTGGCGTAGGCCTTCCAGCTGATGCCGTGGGCGCGCAGCCGCTCCGGCATCGTGGTCCACGAGTACGTGCCCACCCGGTTGGTGGTCGTCTCCACCAGCGGGCCGCCGTGCTTCCCGTCCGGGTCCAGGTTCGCGGAGACGAGGTAGAGCTGGTTCGGGTCCGTCGGCCCGATCACCGAGCAGTGGTAGTGGTCGCAGATCGTGAAGGCGTCGGCGAGCGCGTGGTAGTAGGCCAGGTCGGCGCGGCGGTAGTACCCCATCGTCAGCGGGCCGTTCTCCGGGCCCTCGGACTTCAGATGCTCGCGTAGGAAGCCGTCCATCGCACCCCGGTTCCAG
>VAWV01000289.1 GCA_005883295.1 Actinomycetota bacterium | reverse complement strand
GCCGGGGCGGTGAGGGGGGCGTCGTGACGGCGGCCTGGCGCCGCGCGCTCCGCGCCCTTCGCCGCCGGCGCTCGGTGAACGTTGGCTATCACGGCGTGGACGACGTACCCCCGGCGTCGGATCCGGAGAACCTGTGCGTGTCCCCGGCCCGCTTCCGCGCTCAACTCGGGCTGCTGATGGACGCGGGCTTCGAGCTCGTCACGGTGGCCGAGCTGGCCGAGCGCGCCGCCGGCGGACCGCCGCCGCCCGGGCTCGCCACGCTCTCCTTCGACGACGGCCTCGAGGACAACCACCGCGTGCTGCTTCCGATCCTGAGGGCGGCCGGGGTGCCCGCGACCGTCTACGTCACCACGAGCTTCATCGGCAGGCCCAACCCGTGGCGCCGGGGCGGCGCCCGCTACATGACCGAGGAGGAGCTGCTCGCGCTGCACGCGGCGGGAATCGAGATCGGCGCCCACTCCGTCACCCACCGGGACCTGTCCGCGGCGAGCAACGAGATCTGCGAGCGCGAGGTGGTCGGGAGCGTGACGGCGCTCGAGCGCCTGACCGGCACTCCCGTACGCACCTTCGCGTACCCCTACTGCAGCTACGGGGAGGCTGCGGTGGCGGCCGTGCGGCGCGCCGGCCTCATCGCGGCGGTCACCTGCGAGGGCCGCGGCGACTGGAGCCCGCTCACGATGAAGCGTGCGCTGATCACGGGCCGCGACGGCTTGGCGAGCTTCGTGGCCAAGCTGTGGGACGTGTACCAGCCGGCTTTCGAGAGCGGTCCCGGGCGGGCGGCGCGGTCCATGAGCCGCATCGCGCGCGTCCGGGCGCGGAACGCGAGGGAGGCGCGCCATGGCTGAGCGCTCCGAGGCGGCCTTCGAGCGCGCCGCGCGCAACACGACCGCGCGGGCGGTCGGGGAGCTCCTGGCGAAGCTCGCGTCGCTGGCGTTCTTCGCGGCGATGGCCCGGTCGCTCGGGCAGACGGGTGTCGGCGTGTTCGTGTTCGCCCTGGCCTGGGCCGAGATCTCGATGCTGCTGGCGAGCCTCGGCCTCGACCGGGCGCTCGTCCGCTGGATCGCGCGCGATCGCTCGCGGTCGGCCGCCCTGTTCGCCGACAGCGCGGCCATCAAGGTGGCCCTCGCGATCCCGATCGCGCTGATCAGCTTCGCCGTGATCAACGTCATCGCGCTCGGATCCACCACCCGGGTGGTGATCTACGTGCTGACGGCGGGTGCGCTGTTCGACGCCCTCACCCGCGTGACGGTCAGCGTCTTCACCGGCTTCGAGCGCTCCGAGCTGACCGGGGTGGCGATGGTGGTGCAGCGCTTCCTCCAGGCCACCCTCGGGATCGGGGCGCTCGCCGCCGGTTGGGGGGTGGAGGCGGTCGCCGGCGCCTACACGGCGGCCGCCGCGCTCGGGTTCGCGCTGTCCGTGGCGCTGCTCCGGCGCCGCCTCGGCGTGGCGGAGGCCTCCATCGACCTTCGACGGTGGCGGTCGGTGGGGCTGGGCAGCATCCCCTACGCGGTCCAGGACGTCTTCACGGTCCTGCTGTTCAGGATCGACGCGGTCATCCTGTCGCTGATTGCTAGTGACGCCGCGGTGGGGCGGTACGGGTCCGCGTACCGGCTGTTCGAGTCGACCTTCTTCCTCACCTACGCGCTGATCGCGGCGTTCTCGCCCATGTACACGTATCTCGAGCGCGACAGCGAGCCGTCGGTCCAGGCCGTCTTCGCGCGCTCGATCAAGCTGGCGCTGCTCCTGCTGGTCCCGTGCGCGGCCGTGTTCGGGGTCCTCGCGCCCTGGGTGAGCCGCACGATCTTCGGCCACCAGCTCGCGGCCGCGGCGCCCTCGCTCAGGATCCTCGCGCCGGCCGTGGTGCTGATCGGCCTGGTCACGCTCTCCACATCGCTCATCGTGTCGCGGCGGAGCCCGACGACCATGGTCTGGCTGAGCGGCGGGATGACCGTGCTCAACATCGTCCTGAACGTGATCCTGATCCCCGGGCTGCACGAGCGCGGCGCGGCGATCGCGATGCTGGCCACCGAGGCCGCCTTCCTGGTACTGGCGTTCCGAATGGCGCTCACGACCATCGGGGCGGCCGTGCGCTGGCTGCCGATGACCGCGGCCCCGCTGCTCGCCGGCGCCCTGATGGTGGGCGTGATGCTCGTGCTGCGGCACACCCCCGGTGCCGCGCTGGCCGCGGGTGCCGCGGTCTACCCGCTGGCGTTCGTCGCCGCGGAGCGGCTGATCAGCCCGGACGACCTGCGCTTCGTGCGGGAGCTCGCGCGGCGGCGGCTACGCGCGGCGGCCTGAGGGCGAGGCCGGCTGGCTCGCGCCGTCCCCCGAGCTGGCCGCGAGCCGCTGCTCGGCCCGCTTGCGCTTGGGCTTAGGCGAGAGGTAGTAGTCGTAGCGCGAGACCTCCGCGCCACGGTCGCGGTTGAGCAGGAGGCCGACGAGCGGGGCGTGCACCGCGCGTAGCCTGCGGATGGCGTCGGCCACGACGTCCTCCTGCGAGGCGGTGAGGTCCACGACCACGAGCACACCATCCACCGAGCTGGCCAGGATCGAGGCGTCGGCCGCCACGCCCAGTGGAGGGGAGTCCACCAGCACGATGTCGTGCATGCGGAGCAGCTGCTCGACCACGCCGTGCGCGCGATGGGTCTCGAGGAGCCCGGCCGGGTTGGGCGGGATGGGCCCCGACGGCACGAGCGACACCCCCGGCAGGCCCGTCGCGTGGATCACCTGCTGCAGCGGCATCTCCTCCACCAGGTAGTTGCTGAAGCCGGGGCGGAGCGGCTGGGCGACATCGGGGAGCATCCGCTCCTGGAGCGCGGGTCGGCGCAGATCCGCCTCCAGGATCGCAACGCGCAGCCCGACCTCCGCGCTCGCCACCGCGAGCTGGATCACAGCCGTCGTCTTGCCCTCGCCGACCCCGCCGCTCGTTATCGCCACCGAGTTGAGCCGGTCCCGACCCGCCGCGAACTGCAGGTTGGTGCGCAGGATCCGGTAGGACTCGTTGAAGGCCGAGATCGACGCCTCCGAGCGGCCGCGCCGCGGCACGCGGCCGAGAACGGGTATCTCGAAGCGGGCCTCCACGTCGCCCGGCGTGCGCAGGCGCCGGTCGAGGCGGTCGCGCAGGAAGGCGAGCGCCACACCGATCGCGAGCCCTATCAGCGCGGCCACGAGCGTGTAGAGCGTGGGCTTGGGGCGCGCGGCCTCGGTGGGGA
>VAWV01000071.1 GCA_005883295.1 Actinomycetota bacterium | reverse complement strand
TGAAGAGCTTCTGAGCTTCCTTCTCGTACCGCTGCGCGCGGCGAATGTAGGTCTTCGCGTCGCCGTGGAAGCGTAGGTAGCCGTCGCCGTCGAAGCGCATGAAGGCCTCGATGGCGCGGCGCTCGGCCTCCGCCCACTTCCGGCGGTGGTTGAGGCTCTTCAGCGCGACGCTGCGGGCCTGCGCACCCGCACTGCTCGACGTCGTATCCGCCTTCAGCTCGCTGCTCACCTTTCTGGCGAGTGACTCGGTCTTGCGGGCCGCCTTGTACGCGGGTTTCGGGTCCGTGTAGCTCGAGTTCTCCCAGTGGCGCTCGGCCTTCTCGAAGTCCTTCCGCAGCTTCACGAAGCGCGGATGGGTGGTGTGCCAGAGGTTGTAGACCGACTGGTCGTCGGCGGAGGCGGCAGCGGGCAGCAGGAGTGCGCCCGCCACCGCGACGGCGATCAAGATTCGGGCCATCGACCGAGGATAGGCCCGGATCTAGCCGACGCCGGCGCCCTCCAGCCGCAGCAGCGCCGCCTTCATCTCGGGGCCGCCCCCGTAGTTCCCGATCAGGCCGCCGCTCCTGAGCACGCGGTGACACGGGATGACGATCGGGATCGGGTTGTGCGCCAGCGCGTTCCCGGCGGCGCGGTGTGCGCGCGGGCTCCCCGCCTCGGCGGCGACCTCGCCGTAGGTGAGGTAGCTCCCGTACGGGATCCGGGCCGTGCGCGCGAGCACCGCGCGTGCGAAGCCGTGGATGAGCGCGCGATCGGTCCGCAGCTGGAACCGCTTACGACGGCCATCGAAGTACTCGTCCAGCTCGCGGCGCGCGTCGTCGAGCCGCGCGGGTGCGTGAAGGACCCGCGGCGAGAGCCGCTCGGCGAGCTGTCCCACGACCGACTCCTCGGTCTCGGTGTGAAGGAAGCCGATCCGCACGATCCCGCGCGGAGTGGCGGCCACGAGCAGGTCGCCGAACGGGGAGTCCGTGCGCGCGTACGCCACCGACACGAGCCCCTCGTCGAGCGCGCGGTCGAGCAGTCGGCTCGCGGCCTCCCCCACTCCGACGTCGGCGTCCGGCCCGCGCCTGAGCTCGGTCTCTAGCCGATCATTCATGTCCATACCTCCCGAAGTCGCTTGATTCCCTCGTGGACGCTTCTGCGCGCCGCCGCGTCGCTGCAGTCGAGGACGTTGCCTATCTCCCGGTGCGAGAGGTCGCAGGTGAACCGCAGTACCACCGCCGCTCGCTGCTTCTCGGGCAGTGCCTCCACCGCGGCCCAGAGGTCGCCGTCCGGCGACTCGGGCCCAGCCAGCGGGGCCGGCCGATCCGGCACCTCCGCCACCGGGATCGCCCGGCGGCCCCGGGCGCGGTGGTGGTCGATTGCCTTCCTCCGCGCGATCGTGAAGAGCCACGCCCGGACGTTGGAGCCGGAGCGAAGGCGCGGATACGCGCGAAGGGCCGCGATGAAGGTCTCCTGGAAGCAGTCGTCGGCCGCCCCGGGCCCTGCCGTCGCCACGAGGAACCGGCGGACCGGCTCCGCGTGCGTGTCGATCAGGGCCTGAAAGGGCGGCAGCGCCACGACCCCATAACGCTAGGGCCCCGGGGAATGTGAGGTGGTTCGAGCACTGGCGCGCGACCCCTGGTGGGGTGTAGGGTCGTACTGGCTCGCAAGGAGGGAATCCATGAACTCGCGCTTCAGGCCGTCACCCGCGATGGCCGTCGCCTGCACCGCGCTGTTGGTCGCGCTCGGAGGCACGTCGTACGCGGTCACGCAGCTGCCGGCCAACAGCGTCGGCACCACGCAGCTCAAGAACGACGCGGTCATCTCGTCAAAGGTCAAGAAGGACAGCCTCACCGGCGCGGACGTCAAGGAATCCACGCTCGGGCTGGTGCCCAAGGCGGCGAACGCGTTGAAGCTCGGCGGCAAGCTCCCGAGCGCATTCCTGCCGGTCGGCGGCAAGGCCGTCGACGCATCGCACGCCGACAACGCGACGCTCCTACAGGGCCTTGGCACGAGCGCCTTCCTCGCAGCCAACGGTAAGGCCGTCGACTCGACACACGCCGACAGCGCCACCGATTCCTCGCAGCTCGGTGGCGTCGCCGCGAATCAGTACATGAAGCTTGGGGTAGGCACGAGCCTCGAGTACAACCCGGTCGCGATGGTGACGGCCGACGCGGATCTGACGCTCAACCGCGGCCCCGGGAAAGTGACGGTGTTCTCATCCACGACAGGCAGCCACAAGGTCTGGTTGCCAGTCGCGATTCCCGACCGCGGTGGGACGCTCGTGATCAGACTCTTCACCTGCTACCACGTCTCGAACGTCGCGACCAGCATCACCGAGACGCGGCTGCTACAGGGGAACAACTCCGGGACGAGCCAAACGAGCTTGATCGACGATACGACGAGTCACAGCTCGCTTTCCGCGTGCTACACGTCGCTCGCGCCGCCTCCGACAGCGCTTGTCGGCGGACCGCTGTACGTGGAATACACGATCAACTTCAACAGCACGAGCCACACCGTCGAGTTCGACAGGAGTTCGCTCCTCTACAGCGACTCGAGCTGAGAGAGAGAACGTGCTAGCCGGCCAGTTCGCCTAGGCGGCGTCGCGAAGAGCGGCGAGGTCGCCGCTCTCGGCCAGCCGCTCGAGCGCGTCCTCCTCGATCTGGCGCACGCGCTCGGCGGAGATGCCGAGCTTGCGGCCGGTCTCGCGGAGGGGCGTCGGCTCGCGGCCGCCCAGGCCGAAGCGGAGCTCGACCACGTCGCGCTCGCGCTCGGGCAGGCGGTTGACCGCCTCCTGCACGGCGTTCGTGCCGGCGTCCGAGACGACCTCGTCCTCCGGATTCGGCGCGTTGCTGGCCAGCAGGTCGCCGAAGGCGGTCTCGCCGTCGTCGCCGACGGGCTGGTCGAGGCTCGTGAGCGGGCGGGCCGCCTTGCGGATCTCGATCACCTGATCCACCGGCAGCTCCACGGCGTCGGCCAGCTCCTGCTCGGTCGGCTCACGGCCGAGCTTCGTGGCGAGCTCGCGCTCGGTGCGGTTGATCTTGCGCTCACGCTGAGCGATGTGGACCGGCAGGCGGATCGTGCGCGACGAGTTCTCGAGGCCGCGCTGGATCGCCTGGCGGATCCAGAGCGTGGCGTAGGTGGAGAACTTGAAGCCGCGGCGCCAGTCGAACTTCTCCGTGGCGCGGATCAGCCCGAGCATGCCCTCCTGGACCAGGTCGCCCAGCGACAGGCCGTGGCCCTGGTACTTGCGCGCCACGGACACCACCAGCCGCAGGTTCGAGTTGATCATGCGGTCCTTGGCCTCCACGTCGCCCTTCTCGATCCGCTGCGCCAGCTCGACCTCCTCGGCGGCGGTCAGCAGCGGGTACTTGCGCGCGGCGTTGAAGAACAGCTGGAGCGAGTCGGTGGTGACGTCCTCCACCTGGTGGTGCGCCGCCTCCTCCGCGCTCCGGCGCGCGGACGCACGATCGGCGTGATTGCGCGCGAAGCGCCGCCGATTCGTGGCCGTCGCAGGCTCGGTCCCCCGGCGCTTGCGACTAGTGGTGTTGGTCTTGGAAGAGGCAGGCATGTTTACGTGCGTTACGGGCCAGAAGTAGCTTTCCAGCTACGTATCTAACCCAAACTTGTTAAAAAGTTTCGAAAGTTCGGCGCCCATAGAAGCTTAGCAATCTCTTACCCGGGACCGCCCCACCCCAACACCTGTAATCGGCGGAAGATGCGGAGTCCGGGCTAGGCCGCGCGGTGCCCGTTGAGGACCGACGTCAGGAGCCCTGGAAAGCACTCTTCGAGGTCGTCCTTGCGCAACGACATCAGCCTGTGAGTGCCGTTCGTGCGGGTGTACGTGATTCCTGCCTCCCGCAGCACCTTGAAATGGTGCGAGAGGGTCGACTTCGCGACCTTCGCCTCCACCGCGCTGCAGGGCCGCTCCTTCAGGTCCGACAGCGAGCGCACGATCTCGAGCCGTACGGGGTCGCTCAGCGCGTGGAGGACGTCGGTGAGGTCGACCTCCTCCAGTCGCGGGTGATGCAGCGTCCTCATCCCGTCAAAGGTTCGAACGGCACCGAATCATCGAAGCGAGCATATCGACGGATCCCGCTGGCGACCAGTCGGTGCCGTCTGGCACACTCTCGCGTCCGTGGCGAAGCAGCGCCAGACCAGGATGCAGTACGCGGCCGGCAGCCTCGGCGCGATCCAGATACTCGAGGACCGGACGGACGAGCAGCTGCTGCGCGAGACCAAGCACCGCGCCGCCGCTCGCGCGCTTCTCGGGGCCCGCGCGGCCGAGCGCTACGACGCCAAGCAGGCGCGCGCGTACTTCAACGAGGCGCTGGTGGGGGCGCACCCGCGCGAGCGCCCGCTGCTGCGCCAGATGATGAAGGCCTCGCTCGCCCAGGCCGAGCGTCGCCCCGACGAGCTCAGGGAGGCCATGGAGAAGCTCGGCCAGGAGCCGCCGTCGTCGCGGCAGCTGCTGGTCCTCCGGCTGATGGGGCTCGTCTCGCCGCCGCCCGGCTCGAGCGTGTTCCTGCGCGTGCGCGGCTTCGCGCTCCTGATGCTGCTCGTGCTCCTCCTGATGGCCGCGGGCTTCGGGATCGTGGAGCTCGTCGCCCTCCCGTTTGGCGGGATCGGGACCGCGGGGGCGGTCCTGCTGGGCGTGGTTGTGGTGGTCGCGGTGCTGGGGATCCTCACGTTGTTCGGCCGGCGCCGGCAGAAGCGCGCCGCCGAAGCGCGAAGAGCCGGCGCTCAGTAGAGCGCCGCGGAGAGGCGACGGCGATGCTCGCGCGCGAGTTCGCTGTCCGGCCCGAGCTCGGTGAACAGCGCGATCATCACCTTTCGGATGTCGTCGCGCGTGTCCGCGTCGGCGGCGGCCAGGGCCTCCTGCAGATCGTCGAGCGCGGTGGCCTGGTCGCCCTCGTCCCACGTGGCGAAGGCGGCGTCGAGGTGCCCGTCGCCGGCGCCAGCGAGCGCGAGCCGGGCACGGGCCGCGAGTCCGGCCGCGACGAAGTCGTGCTCGTGCGGCTCGAGGGTGGTCAGCGCCTCCTGCGCTTCGCCCCGCGCGAGAAGCAGACGCGCCAGGGCGGCCGCGAGCGCGGCGTCGCGGGGATTGGTGGCGAGCGCGGCCCGAAGGTGCTCCTCATCACCCGACTCGATCGCCGCGCGCGCCGCGAGCTCGGCCTCGGACGGCACGAGCCGGTCGAAGAAGAGCTCCACCTGCTGGGGCGGGATGGCCCCGGTGAACTCCGCCGCCACGCGACCGTCCTTGAACGCCTTGACGGCCGGGATCCCCTGCACGCGGAACGCCTGCGCGATCGTGGGATTGGCGTCCACGTCGAGCTTGGCAAGGTCGACTTTCCCCTCCCGTGCGGCCGCCGCGCGCTCGAGCGCCGGGGTCAGGGCGCGGCAGGGTCCGCACCACGCGGCCCAGAAGTCGACCACCACGGGCAGCTCCCGCGACCGCTCGACGACCCGCTGCGCGAATTCCGACTCGCTTACGTCGAAGACCACGCCCTGAGCATAGGCCGCCGCTGAGCCCCTCTCGAGGACGCTAGCCGTGCTGCACGGTCACGCGCGAGACGACGACCGCCTGCGTGGGCCGCTCGGTGGCCGGGTCGCCCAGCCGGCCTATCCGCTCGACCACGTCGAGTCCCTTGCTCACGCGGCCCACGACCGCGTACTCGGGCGGGAGACCGGTGTCGGCCCCGGTGACCACGAAGAATTGGCTGCCGGCCGTGCCGGCGGGTTCGTCCTGCGTCTTGGCCATCGCGACCACACCGCGCGTATAGCGGGCATCCGCGCTCGGCTTGTCGACAGTCGAGTACCCGGGCCCGCCCTCTCCCGTGCCGGTCGGGTCGCCGCCCTGGATCACGAAGCCGGGCACGATGCGGTGGAAGGCGGTTCCGTTGAAGAAGCCGGCCTTCGCGAGCGCGACGAGCGACGCCGCGGTGTTGGGCGCAGCGCCCACGTCGAGAGCGATGGTGAACGAGCCGCAGTTGGTGGTCACCCGGAGGCTCCACTTCCTGCCGGGGTCGAGCTTGCCCTTGGGGTTCTTGCGGTGGCCTTCGCCCCGCGAATGGGGCGCCCGCACCCGCTTGCAGCCATCCCGCTGAGCGCTGGTGAGCGGCTCGTGCTTCGGAGCCTTGGATGAGGCGCCGCCGCCACCGCACGCGGACAAGGACGCCGCGAGGCACAGGAGCGCGATGGTGAGCTGCCGCAAGCGGCAAAGGGTAGCTTGGGGGTATATGCCACTTTCCTCGCTGCTCAGACGCTACGACCAGGTGATCCTGGACCTGGACGGTTGCGTGTGGATCGGGGGCGAGCCGACCGAAGGTGCCGTGGAGGCGATCGCGGCGCTCCGCGACGCGGGCAAGCGGGTGGCGTTCCTGACGAACAACCCCCGCCGCGCGACCGAGGAGTACGTGCGGGACCTCTGGGCGATCGGCGTGCGGGCGTCGCTCGCGGACGTCGTGACCGTGGGCGGCGCCCTCCAGTACCTGCTGGCCGAGACCCGGCGGGGGAGCACGGCGTTCGTGATCGGGACGCAGGCGCTCCTCGACCACGTGGCGGACGCGGGCGTGAAGGTGCTCAACGGCACCGACCTGGCCACGCGGGCCGAGCTCGTGGTCGTGGCGGGAACCGACGACCTCGTCTACGACGACCTGCGGATCGCCGCGATCGCGCTCCAGCGGGGCGCCGACTTCGTGGCCACCAGCCGTGATCCCACCCATCCAATGCCGGATGGGCTATGGCCCGGAACGGGCGCGATCCTGGCGGCGCTCGAGTATGCGACCGGGCGGACCGCGGCGATAGTGGGAAAGCCGGAGCCGCAGCTGGTGCTCACGGCGCTCGACCGCCTGGGAGAGGGCCGGACGCTGGCCGTCGGCGACCGGCTGGACACCGACGTGGCGGGGGCGGCGCAGGCCGGCGTGGACGCGGCGCTCGTGCTCACCGGGGGAACGACAGCCGAGGAGGCCGCAACGATCGCCGACGGCGACCCGCGGCCGGTGGCGGTCGCGGCGACCCTCGCCGAGCTGGTGATGGGCGGCGACTGACGCGTGCCGCGCAAGACCCACCACAAGCATTCCTCGCGCAAGGGCTACCGACGGCTGCTCGACTCGCTCGCCGCGCTCGAGGGCGTTCACCGCGTGGCCACCGGCCGGGTGACCCCGCGGATGGGCTCGGGCCGGCCGGTGGCGCCGATCTCGAAGGTGCGCCGGGTGGAGTCGGGTCTCTCGATCACGATCAACACGGAGGGCGCGATTGTGGACGCCTACGTCGTGACCGACCGCCCGGACGAGGTGGAGGCCGCGATCCGGGCGCGCGGCTGGACCGCCTCGTAGTCCACGCCAACGAGGCTCGCCGCATCCGGCGTCACGTCCAGCCCGGCGGCCGCGGCATCGCCGAGAGCGTCCAGCGGATCACGCTCGTACCTATCGTGCAGGTAGGCCGTGCACAGGGCCGCCACGAAGTCCGTGTGGCGGTTGCCGTGCACCGCGACGGCGCCGCCCCGCCGCAGCTCACGCCGCAACAGGGGAAGCAGCTCCTCGAGCGCGTCGGCGCCTTCGGCGCAGGACTCCACCGGCACGTGGTGCCAGTCCAGGCCGGCGTCCTCGTACGCGGGGATGTTGTGTCGAGTGGGCATCGTGCTGATCACGAGCCGGACGCCGCGTTCGATGAGGTACTCGATCTCGGCCTCTCGCCGCGCGGGCCGGTGGCTCCGCCCTCCCCCACCCGGCCGCTCGAGCGCGCACAGCTTGCGCGGCCGCGCCCACCAGATCCGCTTCGGTTGCTGCATCTCTCCTCCTGTGGCTTGTTCTCGACAGGAGAAGGCCGCGGCGGCTCGAACTTCGCCCCCGCTGCCTGCTGGGAGGTCCTTAGACTCACCCGCAATGGCTCGGCGGCTCGCGGTGATCGTCAACCCCACGGCGGGCGCGGGCAAAGCGCGCGCCGCGCTGCCGCGGATCAGGGCCGAGCTTGAGCGGATGCAGGCGGACTTCCAGGTGATCGAGACCTCCAGCGCGGAGCACGCGCGAACCGAGGCCGCCGCGGCGCGCGACCGGGGCGAGTCGGTCGGTGCGCTCGGGGGCGACGGGCTGGTGGGCACCATCGCGGGCGTCCTCTGCCGCAGCGAGACGCCGCTCGCGGTGCTTCCCGGCGGACGGGGAAACGACCTCGCCAGGGTGCTCGGAATCCCGACCGAGCCCGAGGCCGCCGCGCGGGTGGCCGTGGAGGGCGTCGAGAAGCCGATCGACGTGGCGGAGGTGGACGGGACCTCGTATGTGGGGATCGCGAGCTGCGGCTTCGACTCGGACGCCAACCGCATCGCAAACGACGCGAAGCTCGTCCGCGGGAACCTCGTCTACCTGTACGCCGCGTTGCGCGCGCTCGCGGCCTGGAGGCACGCCACCTTCGAGGTGACGGTGGACGGAGAGCGCCACGAGATCAGCGGCTACTCGGTGATCGTCGCGAACTCGAAGGCCTACGGGGGCGGCATGTTCGTGGTCCCGCACGCCGAGCTCGACGACGGGCTGCTGGACGTGATGCTCTCCGGCGCGTCGTCGAAGCTGCACTTCCTGCGCAGCCTCCCCAAGCTCTTCAACGGCTCGCACGTGGACGATCCGAACCTCCGCTTCATCCGCGGCGAGGAGGTGCAGGTCAGCGCCGATCGGCCGTTCATGGTCTATGCCGACGGCGACCCGATCGGCGAGCTGCCCGTCCACGTCCGGGTTGCCCGGCAGGCGCTCCGGGTCCTGGTCCCGGCTTCCTGATGCGCGCCCTCGCCGTGGCCGTCGCCCGGCTGGTGCGGGCGCTCATACGCCGCGCAGGGCGCGGGGGCACGACAGCCCCCGGCCGGGTGCTCCTGCGGCTGGACCGTCACGCGATCGCTCACCTCGGGAAGCGGCTCCAGGGGGGCGCGGTGCTGGTTTCGGCGACGAACGGGAAGACGACGACCGCTTCGATGCTCGCCGCGGCGGTCGAGCGCGACGGTGGCGCCGTGGTGCGAAACCGCGCGGGCTCCAACATGAGCTGGGGGGTGGCCACGGCTCTGCTCGAAGCGGGGAGGCGGTCGGGCGAGCTCGGCCTGTTCGAGGTGGACGAGGCTTGGCTCGTGCCAGTCGCCGGCGAGCTCGAGCCGCGCATGCTGGTCCTCGGCAACCTCTTCCGCGACCAGCTCGACCGCTACGGAGAGCTCGAGGCGATCGCCGATCGCTGGGCGGATCTCACAGCCGAGCGCGACGGGCTCTCGGACCTCGTGCTGTGCGCCGACGACCCGCTCATAGCCGACCTCGGTCGCGACCGGCAGCGGGTCTCCTACTTCGGCGTGGAGGACGACTCCGTCGCGCTGCCCGAGCTCCAGCACGCGGCCGACTCCAAGCACTGCCGCCGCTGCGGCCACGCCTACGCGTACGAGGCGATCTACATGGGGCACCTGGGCCGCTACCGCTGCCCGAACTGCGGGCGCGAGCGGCCGGCTCCACAGGTCGCTGCCGAGCGCGTCGTGCTGCGCGGCATGGCCGGCACGGACCTGTCGCTGCGGACGCCGGCGGGGGTGGCGCAGGTCAGGCTGCCCCTCCCAGGGCTCTACAACGTCTACAACGCCCTGGCCGCGGCGACGGCGGCGCTCGAGCTGGGCGTGACGCTCGACCGCCTGCGCGAGGGCCTGGAGCGCATGCCGGCCGTCTTCGGACGGGTGGAGACGATCGCGGTCGGCGGCCGCGATGTGTCGATACTGCTCGTAAAGAACCCGGCGGGCACGAACGAGGTGCTCAGGACGCTCACCCTCGAGGGCGGCCGCCTCGACCTCTGGCTGGCTCTGAACGACGGGATCGCCGACGGCCGGGACGTGTCCTGGATCTGGGATGCCGACTTCGAGCTGCTGGTCGGTCATGCGCGCCACGTGATGTGCTCGGGAACGCGGGCCGAGGAGATGGCACTGCGCCTGAAGTACGCCGGGGTGGACGCGCCGATCGAGGTCGAGCGCGACCTCGGCCGCTCGCTCGACGCGGCCGTGGCGGCGGGAGACGGCGGCCCGCTCTTCGCACTTCCCACCTACACCGCGCTGCTCGAGCTGCGCGACCTCCTCGCCGCGCGCGGTGTGGCCGGGAGGTGGTCCGACTGACGGCGCGCCTGGGCGACACGGTGATCTGGCACGACGTGGAGTGCGGCGACTACCAGGCGGATCTCCCGCTCTGGCGCGAGCTCGCCGCCGCGGCGGACGGTCCCGTGCTCGAGATCGGCTGCGGCACGGGCCGGGTGGCGCTCGACCTGGCCGCCCGCGGCCACGACGTAACGGCGCTCGACTCGGACCCCGCGCTCATCCGTGCCCTCGACCAGCGAGCGCGCGAGCAGGGCGCCGCCGTGGCGACCGCGGTGGCCGACGCGCGCACGTTCGACGTCGGCGGCCGCAGCTTCGTGCTGGCCATCGCACCCATGCAGGTCGTCCAGCTGATGGGTGGCCGGGAGGGGCGAACCGCGATGCTCGAACGGGCGCGCGAGCACCTCGTCCCCGGCGGGACGCTGGCCGCGGCGCTCGCGGATCCCTTCGAGGGCGAGTCGCCGGACGACGCCGGTCCCCCGCTCCCCGATGTCCGCGAGCAGGACGGCTGGGTTTTCTCGAGCACGCCGGTGGCGGTCCGATCGGAGGCTGGCCGCACCGCGATCGACCGCGTGCGCCACGCGGTCTCGCCGCGCGGCGAGCTCGACGAGTCGATGGCCACGATCGTGCTGGACGCACTCGGGCCAGACGAACTTGAGGCGGAAGCCCAGGAGGCGGGGTTCGGGCCGCTGCGCCGTCGCAACGTCCCGCCGAGCAGTGACTACGTCGGCAGCGTCGTGGTCGTGCTGGAGAGGCGCTGATGGCGGCGACCCTGCGCGTCTGCTCGCTCTATCCGGAGCTCATGAACATCTACGCCGACCGCGGCAACATCGCGGTGCTGCGCGCGCGCTGCCGGTGGCGAGGGCTCGGGTTCGAGCTGGCCGGCGCAAGCCTCGGCGACGACGTCGATCACGGCGCGCACGACCTCTTCTACATGGGCGGCGGGCAGGACCGCGACCAGGCACTGGTGGCGCGCGACATGGTCGAGACGAAGCGCGACGCGCTGCACGCCGCCGCGGCTCGCGGAGCCGTCGTGCTGGCCGTCTGCGGCGGCTACCAGCTGCTCGGATCGAGCTACGTCATGGGCGACGAGACGCTGCCCGGGGTG
>VAWV01000070.1 GCA_005883295.1 Actinomycetota bacterium | reverse complement strand
ACGCCGAGAGCGGCGGCGACCCGGCGCCAGCCGCCGCCGCGGCCGCGGAGGAGCTACGCGCGGCGACCTGGGCGCTGAGCCGGTAGCGGGGCCTTCAGGCCCGCGCTTCCGCTTGGAGGCGAAGCAGCAGCGCCTCGCTCGCCCGCTCCTTTCCCACCATTCCAAAAGCGAACCCGCACGAGGAGCCCGTAGGCGAGTGCCAGTGGCACGGTAACCACCAGAGAACGGCCCACTAGGCAAGCGCAATTCGAGTCAGGTTCACTTGATCCGCACCATCCCCGACGTCGGGGATAGCAGATTGCGCAGACTGCACGGATCGTGACCAGACCTCAACCGCATTCCGATGAGAGGTCCGTACACCGGCGGATCGCGTTGCCGGAACTCGCGGCGGCCGCGGGTCTGGGTGTTGCCCTGGCCCTCGTGATGACCTGGCCACTGGTGCTGCACATCGGCAGCCGCGTGCCGTCCAATGTGTTCGACCCGCTCCTTCAGGCGTGGCAGATCGCCTGGGACGGTCACGCGCTCGCGCATCAACCGCTCCACTTCTTCCAGGCCAACACGTTCTGGCCCCTGCGCGACAGCCTCGCCTTCTCCGACGCCCTGATCGGCTACACCCCGGCAGGCCTGATCGGATCAGGCCCGCGCGCGACGGTCGTGCGCTACGACCTGGTCTTTCTCGGGGCAATCGCGCTGGCGTTCGTCGCGACCTACCTGCTCGCCCGCGAACTCGGCGCGGGGCGGTTCGGGGGGTTCGTCGGAGGCCTCGCTTGCGCGGCCTCGCCATGGCGCCTCAGCCAAGCGGGCCACCTCCACGTGCTTTCCGGGGGCGGGATCCCTCTGACGTTCTTCCTCCTGCTTCGCGGTTATCGGCGGGGCAGTGCGCTCCAGATCGTCGCCGGATGGCTGGCTGCGGCCTGGCAGCTGAGCCTCGGCTTCACGCTCGGACTCCAGCTCCTGTACCTCATGCTCGGGATCGGGGTCGCTGTCGTGGTGGGCTGGCTCCGACGCAGCCGACCGGCCGTGCCGCGCTGCCATATCTGGCACACGGTCGCCGGCGTCACAGGTTTGGTTGTCTGCTCGGTGGACCTCGCGAGGGCATACATGCGCGTCCTTCACGATCATCCGGACGCGGGGCGAACGCTGCATGAGGTCAGCCGGTACTCACCTCCGATTCAGAGCTTCGCGTCGGCAACTCCCGACAACTTGATCTGGGGAGGGATTACGGCATCCGTTCGAGCCAGCACGCGACACAAGCTCGAGCAAGCGCTGTTTCCCGGAGTCACGATCGTGCTGCTCGCGCTTGCTGGCCTCGGATCGAGCGCATATTCGATCGCCACCCGCCGCCGACTCGCGGTGGGCCTCTCGATAACGGTCGTCTTTGCGCTCGGCCTGACCGTCGCGGGCGACTTGTCCCCGTACCGTCTGCTGTTTGAGATCGCGCCAGGATGGAAGGGGATCCGCACGCCCGGTCGGATCTTCGGGCTCACGACTCTCGTACTGGCCCTGCTCGCCGCCGCGGGCGCCGCGCGCGCGCTGCCGCGGGCCCCAATGCGGGCGCGCCGCCTGCTTTTGGCGGTCGCGCTCCCCATCCTCATCGTTCTCGAGGGTCTCGGCCCGGTCCCAACCGCGACCGTTCCGCGACCCGTGCTCGCCACCGAGGCGGCCCGCCCGCCGCTGCTGCTCCTACCCACGACCCGGCCTCTGGACACGTTGTACGAGTACTCGTCGACCGATGGCTTTCCGCCGATGGCGAACGGATACAGCGGGTTCACGCCGAGAGAGCTCAGCCGCCTGCGATCCGAAGTCCGGGGATTTCCCAACCGGCGCTCGGTACGGCTACTCAGGAGCATCGGGGTCCGCACCGTGGTGTTGGATCGAGCACTGGCCCCTGGGACGCCGTGGCGCAATGCGACGACCAAGTCCGTAGCCGGTCTCCGACTCGCACGCCGGCAGGTCGGCGACGCGACCCTCTTCACGCTCGGACCGCGACGTCACTGAATCCGGGCGTTTCGTTAGCACGTGCCGTGGTTCTCGATCGAAGCGACAACGAGCGCCAGCCGTGTGACGGCATGCTCCCCTGCCGCTATGTCCGCAAGCGGAAGCGCGACCGTCAAGCAACCGCCGTGCCCGATCGTTGGTTGCTTCCGCCGCCTGCCAAACTCGACCACATGAGATGCCGCGAGTGCGGGCACGCGAACCCTGACGACGCGAACTTCTGCGGGAACTGCGGCACCCGCCTCGACCCCGAGGTCCCGTGCACCAACTGCGGCCGTGAAAATCCGGCCGACCTCCGCTTCTGCCCCGGCTGCGGCGCCGCGCTGAAGGTCGCCGGCGAGCCCGCGCCCGCGGCGCCGGCCGCAGCGAGCTCGAACGGCGCCGGCGGGGCCGACGCCCCGGCCGCTATCGCCGCCGGCCGCTACGTGGTGCAGGACTATCTCGGCGAGGGCGCCCGCAAGCGCGTGTACCGCGCGCACGACACGAGCCTCGACCGCGACGTGGCGATCGCGCTCGTCAAGACGGAGGGCCTCGACGACGCCGCCCGCGAACGGGTCCGGGCCGAGGCGCAGGCCATGGCCCGGCTGGGCGACCACCCGGCGATCGTGACCGTGCACGACATCGGCGAGGAGGCCGGCGAGCCCTACATCGTGAGCCAGTACATGGCCGGCGGCTCGCTCGAGCGGATGCTCGACGAGGCGCCCGAGCGGCGCCTCCCGGCGACCGAGGCCATACGGATCGCGGACTGCGTGGCGTCGGCGCTCGAGCACGCGCATGCCAAGGGCGTGATCCATCGCGACCTCAAGCCCGCCAACGTCTGGCTGACGGAGGACGGCATGGCCAAGCTCGGCGATTTCGGGCTGGCGTTCTCGCTCGATCGCTCGCGCATGACGCGGACCGGCACGATCGTCGGGACTGTCGCGTACATGTCGCCCGAGCAGGCGCTCGGCCGCCGGCCCGGCGCGTCGAGCGACCTCTACTCGCTCGGCGCGGTCCTCTACGAGATGCTCACCGGCCGCCCGCCGTTCGCCGGCGACAGCGCGGTGTCGGTGATCTCGCAGCACACGAGCGCCGACCCGGTGGCCCCGACCTGGCACAACCCGGCCATCCCCCGCGAGCCCGAGGAGGTGGTGCTGCGGCTCCTGGCCAAGTCGCCCGAGGAGCGTTACGCGAACGCCGGCGAGCTGCGGGAGGCGCTGGCGCGGGCGGCGGCCGTGGCGGAGTCGGACGGCCATTCGGGGGCCGCCCCGGAGGCGAACCCGATGGAGGGCCTTGCCGGCGGCGTCTTCGTGGGGCGCGAGCGCGAGATGGAGCGGCTCCTCGCCGGGCTCGAGGATGCGCTCGCGGGCCGCGGCAAGCTGCTCATGCTGGTCGGCGAGCCGGGCATCGGGAAGACCCGGACCGCCCAGGAGCTGCTCACCTACGCCCGCCTTCGCGGGGCACGCGTGCTCATGGGCCGCTCGTACGAGAGCGAGGGGGCGCCCGCCTACTGGCCGTGGGTGCAGATGGCGCGCGCCTACATGCAGGACCGCGGAGCGGAGGAGGCTGTGGAGGAGATGGGCGCGGGCGCGGCCGACCTCGCCCCGATCCTCTCCGAGATCCGGGACATGATCCCGGGGCTCGACGCCGCGCAGCGGGGCGACGCGGAGGACGCGCGGTTCCGGATGTTCGACAGCACCGCGACCTTCCTGAAGAACATCGCCCGCACCGAGCCGCTCGTCCTGTTCCTGGACGACCTGCACTGGGCGGACAAGCCGTCGCTCCTGTTCCTGCAGTTCCTCGCGCGCCAGCTCACCGGTTCGCGGATCCTCGTGCTCGGCACGTACCGCGACGTGGAGCTGTCGCGGCGTCACCCACTGTCCCAGGTGCTGGCCGATCTCGCCCGCGAGAGCCTGATGGAGCGCATCTCGCTGCGCGGCCTCACCGAGGGCGATGTGGCCCGCTTCATCGAGATGACCGCGAGCGTCCAGGCCCCGCCGCGGCTGGTGCAGGCGGTGCACGAGGAGACCGAGGGCAATCCGTTCTTCGTGTCGGAGATCGTGAGCCTGCTGGCCTCGGAGGGGCGCCTCGACGGGGGCGGGGACCTGCGCGACGTGGTGCTCACGATCCCGCAGGGTGTCCGGGAGGTGGTGGGCAGGCGGCTCGACCAGCTCTCGAAGGAATGCAACTTCACCCTGTCGGCGGCGTCCGCGATCGGGCGCGAGTTCGGGCTCGACGTGCTCGACCGCGTGGTCTGCGACGAGGTGCGCGCCGAGATGCCGCAGTACGAGGAGAAGCTGAGCCGGGAGCGGCTGCTCGAGGTGATCGACGAGGCCCTCGCCGCGCGGGTGATCGCGCAGGTGCCGGACTCCGTGGGTCGCTACAGCTTCTCGCACGCGCTGGTCCGCGACGCCCTGTACGAGGAGCTCGGCGTGACCCGTCGCGTGCGCCTCCACCGGCGCGTGGGCCAGGTGATCGAGGAGATCTACTCCGCGCGGCGCGACGATCACCTCGACGAGCTCGCCCATCACTTCCTCCAGGCGCAGGAGCTCGACAAGGCGGTGGAGTACTCGATACAGGCGGCGGGCCGTGCGATGACCCTGCTGGCCTACGAGGAGGCCGCCGAACTGTACGAGCGCGCGCTCCAGGCCATGGAGCTGCGCGGGAAGGTGGGCGGCCGCGAGCAGGCCGAGCTGCTGCTGGCGCTGGGCGACGCCCAGGTTCGCGCCGGCGATCCGCAGCGGGCAAAGCAGACGTTCTTCGAGGCCGCCGACGCCGCACGCAGCGCGGGTGCGCACGATCAGCTCGCCCGTGCTGCGCTGGGGCTGGCCGGGCGGTTCGAGGTTGGAGTCGTCGACGAGCCGATGATCGCGGTGCTCGAGGAGGCGCTCGAGGTGCTTCCGGAGGAGGACTCGCCGATGCGGGCACGCCTCCTGGCCAGCCACGGCGTCGTCCTGTACTTCAAGTCGCGGATGCAGAGCGATGAACTGACCCGCGAGGGCGTGGCCATGGCCCGCCGTCTGGAGGACCCGGCCACGCTCGCCTACGCGCTGGCCGCGCGGCACTTCGCGGTCTTCGAGCCGGAGTGGCTGGAGGAGCGGCTCGAGCTGGCGCGCGAGCTGATCGCCGTGGCGCAGGAGGCCGGCGAGCAGGACCTCGCGGTGGAGGGGCGCGGCCACCTGATCGTGGACCTTCTCGAGTCGGGTGACGTGCGCGGCGCGGACAAGGCGATAGACGAGTACGCGCGCCGCGCCGAGGAGCTGCGCCGTCCGACCTACAGGCGCATGGTCGCCATCCGCCGCGCCATGCGCGCCCTGATGTCAGGGCGGCTCGACGAGGTCGAACCGATCCTAGAGCGCGAGTCCATCGCGGGCGGCTGGTACGAGCTCGACCCGAACATCGTCCAGGGGTCCGCGGTGGTGGTATACGAGCTGCGGCGCCACCAGGGCCGGCTCGAGGAGCTGGCGGGGGCGATGGAGTCGCTCGCGGACCAATACCCCGCCGTGCCGGCTTGGCGCTGCGCCCTCTCGCTTCTCTACGTCTCGCTCGGGCGGGAGGACGACGCCCGCCGGGAGCTCGAGCGGGTGGCCGTGGACGGCTTCGCGCCGATCCGGGGCGACGCCAACAGGCTGGTCGGCTACTCGATGCTCGCCCAGGTCCTGGCGCGGCTCGGCGACCGCGAGCTCGGCACCGAGCTCTACAAGCTGCTGCTTCCGTACGAGGGCTTCAACGTCGTGGTGGGTGCGGGCTGGGCCTGCGAGGGCTCGGCGGCTCAGTCGCTCGGTGAGCTCGCGGCCGCCCTCGGCCGCTACAAGGACGCGGAGCGCCACTTCGAGAAGGCGCTCGAGATGAACGTCGAGCTGGAGGCCCCTCCGCTCGTGGCGGAGACGCGCATGCGGTACGCGGCGATGCTCGCGGACCGCGACGGCCCGGGCGACCGCGAGCGCGCCTCCGAGCTGATCGCCGACGCCCTCGACGTTGCCCAGGAGCTCGGGATGAACGTGCTCGTGGAGCGCTGCTTCGACATCAAGCTGCGATTGCAGGGCATCGACACGGCCGACGTCCGCTCGTCGATCGACGTCGTGGCCTCCGCGGTGGACGACGAGCGCCCGGACCTCTCCCGCGCCGCCGCGCCGGACGGCACGGTCACGATCCTCTTCAGCGACATCGAGGGCTCGACTGAGATGACCGAGCGGCTGGGCGACCGCCGCTGGCTCGAGGTCCTGCGCGAGCACAACACCGTGATCCGCTCCGAGGTCCGCGCCCACGACGGCTTCGAGGTCAAGTCGCAGGGTGACGGGTTCATGGTCGCGTTCGCCAGCGCGCGCCGCGCGCTCGCCTGCGCGATCGCCGTCCAGCGCGCGTTCGCAGGACGCGCCGAGGACGACCCGGACGAGGCGATCCGGGTGCGCATCGGCATGCACACGGGCGAGGCGATCCGCGAGCGCGACGACTTCTTCGGCCGCAACGTGATCCTGGCCGCGCGGATCGCGGCGCAGGCGCGCGGCGGAGAGGTGCTCGTCTCCTCCCTGCTGAAGGAACTCACGGAGAGCTCGGGGGACATCGCCTTCGGGGAGGCGCGCGAGGTGAACCTCAAGGGCCTGTCGGGGAGCTACCGGCTCCACGCCGTCGAGTGGGAGAGCGTCGGCGCCGGCGCCTGACGGCGGGGTAGCATCCCCGCCCGCGATGGATATCCGGCAACCGAGCCCGGCTCGGATCCTCGCGCCGCTCGCGCTCATCGTCTTCGCGATCGCCCTCCTGATCATCCTTGCCTCGGCCGGCGGGGGTGGGCATTCGTCGTCGAGCTCCGCACCCCCCGGTACCGAGCGGCGCGATCTCCAGCTCCGTCAGCAGCGCTCCGCACATGCCCCCGCCCGGCCGCTCAGGTCGGTGTACGTGGTGAAGACCGGCGACACGCTCGCCGGCATCTCGCAGCGGACCGGGGTCCCGCTCGAACGGCTGCAGGCGCTCAACCCGAACCTCGATCCGCAGGCGCTCGTGTCCGGCCAGCGGATCAAGCTCAGGTAGTGGGCCGCGCCGCCGTCCGCTCGGCCCGCACGCTGGCGGGGCTGCTGGTCGCGGCCGTGATCGCCGCTCCCGGCGCGGCGGCCAAGCCCCCCGCCATCCGCGCGCCGGAGGCGATTCTGGTGGATGCCGCGAGCGGCACCGTCGTCTACGCCAAGCATCCGGACGGCCGCCGCGCGATCGCCAGCACGACGAAGCTGATGACCGCGCTACTTGCGCTGCAGACCACCCGGCCGGACCAGGTGCTCACGGCGGTGCCGTACAGGGCGACGCCGGCGGAGTCCACGCTCGGGCTCGCGCCGGGCGAACGCATGATGGTGCACGACCTGATGCGCGCGCTCCTCCTGGCGAGCGCCAACGACGCCGCGGCCACGCTCGCGCACGGCATCGCGGGTTCGGAGGCCGCGTTCGTGGCGCGCATGAATGCCGAGGCACAGCGGTTGCACCTGACCGGTACGAGGTACGCGAACCCGATCGGCCTGGACGACCCCGACAACTACTCCACGCCGCGCGACCTCGCCGCGCTCGCTCGCCGGCTGATGCGCGATCCGGCCTTCGCGCGGATCGTTGACCTGCCGCGGGCGACGCTGAAGAGCGGGTCGCACCCGCGCACGGTCCTGAACCGCAACCTGCTGGTGCGCGACGTGCCGTTCGTGGACGGGGTGAAGACCGGCCACACCAACCACGCGGGATACATCCTCGTGGGCGCCGGGCGGCGTCGAGGCGCCCAGGTGATCAGCGTGGTGCTCGGCGAGCCGAGCGAGACGGCCCGCGACGTGGAGACGCTCACGCTGCTCCGCTACGGGCTGTCGCGCTTCGAGAGCGTCGAGGCCCTGCCGGCGGCGCGCACGCTCGCGCTTGCGCCGGTCAAGTACTTCGACGGCCTGAAGGTCCGGCTCCACGCCTCGCGGGACGTCCGCCTCACCGTGCGCCGCGGCGCGCGGGTGGATACCCACCTGCGGCTGCCGGCCCCGCTGCGGCTCACCGGCCCGCTGCCCGCCGGGGCGCGCGTGGGCACCATCACGGTCCTGGCGGACGGCAGGCGCGCGGCGCGGGTCCCGCTGGTCACTGAGGAGCCGGTCCCGGGTGCGAGCTTCTGGCGCCGCGCCGCAATCCGCGCAGGGGCCACCCGGCCGACGCTAGCCTTAGGCCTCGTCGGCGTGGTGCTCCTGGCGGCGGTGCAGCTGAGGGGGTTGGTGCTCAGGCGAATGGGGGGGAAGGTCGGGCCCGGATGATCATCACGGTCACGCTGAACGCGGCGATCGACAAGACGCTCGCGGTGCCGAACTTCCGCCTCGGGCGGCGGCACCGCGCCGTGGAGCAGACCTCCATGGCCGGCGGCAAGGGCGTGAACGTGGCCCGCGCCCTGAAGGCGCTCGGGCAGCCCGTGATCGCCACCGGCGTCGCGGGCGGGCCGACCGGCACCCGGATCATCGAGCAGCTCACGGAGGAGGCGATCCTCAACGACTTCGTCCGCATCCACGACGAGTCGCGCACCTCCACCGCGGTGGTCGACCCGACCACGGGCGTGCAGACCGAGATCAACGAGCGCGGCCCGGAGGTGTCGGAGGCGGAGCTGGAGCTGTTCGTGGACAAGCTGCTCTACCTCGCCAAGGGCGCGGGCGTGTGCGTCTTCTCGGGGAGCCTCCCGCCGGGCATCCCGGCGGATCTCTACGAGCGCCTGATCCAGGAGCTGCGGCGGCTCGACGTGACCACCGTGCTCGACTCCGAGGGCGAGGCGCTGCGCCACGGCACGCGGGCGGAGCCCACCGTGATCTCACCGAACCAGCCCGAGGCCGAGGAGCTGGTCGGTCACGAGTTCGCGGACGACGAGGACCTGCCCGCGGCCGTGGCCGAGATGGTCGAGATGGGCGCGAGGGAGGCGATCCTGACCCTTCCAGACGGCTGCATCGCGCTTGTCGGGGACGGGACCGAGCGCAGGCTCTACCGGGGCAGAATCGATCCAGGGCTGGTGGACGCCCGCTCCCCGGTCGGCTCGGGCGACGCCTTCCTGGCCGGCTACGTGGCCTCCCGCTACACGGGAAGGGCGCCGAACGAGTGTCTGAGGTTCGCGGTCGCGTGCGGAGCGGAGTCCGTCCAGCACTTCGGGGCGGGCGTCCTCGACCCTGGTGCGGCCGAGCGGCTGATGAGCCGGGTGGAGGTCGAGGTCCTCTCGGAGCAGGCGCTCTCCGCCGGCGGGTGAGGCGGCTCGGACTCGCGGCCGCGGCGGCGCTCGCCCTGCTGGCCGGCGCGCCGGCTGCTCATGCCGCGAGTCCCTGTGCCCGTTGGAGCGACCGCACGCTCGCGAGCGGGCTCGGCAGCCTCGAGAACATCGAGTTCGACGACCTCGGTGGCCTGCTCCTGTCGGCGACCGCACAGAACGCGATAGTCCGCCTCGGGCGCGACGGGAAGCTCAAGCACCTCGTCGACAACGTGAACAACCCGGGCGGCATGCGCGTTCGCGGGGGTGTCCTGTTCTTCAACACCGGCGACGCCCTCGCGAGCGGGATCTTCGGGACCCCCGACGGGACGATCGACCGCCTCGACCTACGGACCCGCCGGCACACCGTCTACGCCAGGCATCTGATCATGCCCAACGGGCTCGTGTTCCTACCGAACGGCGACGCCCTCACGAGCCGCGACCTCGGCGGGCCGCCCGGCATCTACGTCGTGCCGCACCGGGATCCGGCCCACCCACGGGCCTGGGCGCAGACGGACGACTCGAACGGCATGGCCGTCGATCCGAGCGGCAGGTGGCTCTACGCGAACCAGACCTTCAAGCACGACTCGCCCGTTCTGCGGATCCGGATCTCGGATCCGACGAGGATCGAGGTGCTCGCCCACGTGGGCGAGGCGAAGGGGCTCGACGACATGACGATCGATCGCTCGGGCGTGCTCTACCTCGCGGCGAACGGCAGCGGCGAGATCATCCGGCTGGATCCGAAGACCCGCGTATCGTGCGTGATCGCGGGCGGGGCGGCCGCCGGCTGGCACAACACCTCGGCGGTGAAGTTCGGCTGCGGGCCCGGCTGGCCGTCAGACCACCTGTTCGCGGTTGGCTTCGACGGCGTCGTCCACGAGCTGACCCCGCCCGGCCCCGCGCCCCACGCCCGCGGCAACTGCTCGGGCCGGCTCCGTCCGGGGCCGCCGTCGAGGCGCATCCGGGACGACCGCCACCGGCCGCCCGGCGAGGGCTCGGGCGAGGACCGACGCACTTCCCGCAATTAGCGCGGAGGCGTCTTCACGGTGGCCCGCGAGGGCGCTGCTAACGTCCATTTCAGTCCGCCTCCGAACCTAGGATGCCGCCATGGAAGTAGAGATCGGACGGGGCAAGAAGGGCCGCCGCGCGTACGGCTTCGACGACATCGCGATCGTGCCCTCGCGGCGCACGCGCGACCCCGACGACATCGACATCACCTCGACCCTCGGCCCCTACCGGTTCGAGCTGCCGGTGATGGCGGCGGCCATGGACGGCGTCGTGTCCCCGCGCACCGCGGGGATCATGGGCAAGCTCGGCGGGCTCGCCGTCCTCAACCTCGAGGGGATCTTCACGCGCTACGAGGACGCGGAGGAGCAGCTCGAGCACATCGCCTCGCTCGCGCCCGATGAGGCCACCGCCGAGATGCAGCGGATCTACCGCGAGCCCGTCAAGGAGGAGCTGATCGCCCAGCGGGTGCGGGAGATCAAGGACCAGGGCGTGGTGTGCGCGGCGTCGCTCACGCCGCAGCGGGTCACGAACTACTACGAGACGGCGCTCGAGGCCGGGCTCGACATCCTGGTCATCCAGGGCACGGTCATCTCGGCGGAGCACGTCTCCACCACCTCCGAGCCGCTCAACCTCAAGGAGTTCATCCGCGAGGTGCCGGTCCCGGTAGTGGTCGGCGGCTGCGCCTCGTACTGCACCGGACTGCACCTCATGCGCACTGGCGTCGTGGCCGTCCTGGTGGGCGTGGGTCCG
The DNA here is from genome assembly GCA_005883295.1 of Actinomycetota bacterium. Taxonomy (GTDB): domain Bacteria; phylum Actinomycetota; class Thermoleophilia; order Solirubrobacterales; family Thermoleophilaceae; genus AC-37. The sequence continues at coordinate 371 of VAWV01000070.1, read as the reverse complement.
GGCGCGGCCTGCACCACGCGCGGCGTGCTGGGCATCGGTGTGCCCCAGGCCACCGCGATCGCCGACGTCCAGGCGGCCCGCTCGCAGCACATGCTCGAGACGGGCGAATACGTCAAGGTCATCGCCGACGGCGGGATGCGCAACGGCGGCGACGTGTCGAAGGCGTTCGCCTGCGGGGCGGACGCCGTGATGATCGGGTCGCCCCTGGCGCGGGCGTACGAGGCGCCGGGCCGCGGCTACCACTGGGGGATGGCCACGTTCCATCCCACCCTTCCGCGCGGTGCCCGCGTCAAGACCACTCAGAACGGGACCTTCGAGCAGATCCTGCTCGGCCCCGCGCACGAGAATGACGGCACCTTCAACCTGGTCGG
>VAWV01000288.1:4933-11292 GCA_005883295.1 Actinomycetota bacterium | reverse complement strand
GCCAACGGGCTGGCCGGCGTGTACGGGGTGGGCGTGGCGGTGATGGCCCAGCTCTCGCTGACCGGCCTCATCGTGGCCCTCGACGCGTTCGGGCCGATCACCGACAACGCGGGCGGGATCGCCGAGATGGCCGACCTCCCGCAGGAGGTCCGCGACGTCACCGATCCGCTCGACGCGGTGGGCAACACCACCAAGGCGGTCACCAAGGGCTACGCCATCGGATCGGCCGTGCTCGCGGCGCTCGTCCTCTTCGCCGCCTTCATCCAGGAGCTGAGCGACAAGGCGATCGACAAGCACAAGTCGCTGAACCTGGGGTTCTCGCTCTTCGATCCGCCCGTCCTCGTGGGGCTCCTGATCGGCGGCATGATGGTGTATCTGTTCGCCGCGCTCGCGATCGAGGCCGTGGGCCGCGCGGGCGGCGGCGTGGTGGAGGAGGTGCGCCGCCAGTTCCGCGAGAAGCCCGGCATCATGGAGGGCACCGAGCGGCCCGACTACGCGCGCGCCGTCGACATCGTCACGGCCGCCGCGCAGAAGGAGATGATCGCGCCCGCGCTGATCCCGATCGGGGTGCCGCTGGTCGTGGGGCTCCTGTCCTACAAGGCTCTGGGCGGCCTGCTGATCGGGGTGATCATCGTGGGCTTCTTCTGCGCGGTCTCGATGACCTCGGGCGGCGGGGCCTGGGACAACGCGAAGAAGTTGATCGAGGACGGCGAGTTCGGCGGCAAGGGCTCGGAGGCCCACGCGGCGTCGGTGACGGGCGACACCGTCGGGGACCCCTACAAGGACACGGCCGGCCCGGCGATCAACCCGATGATCAAGGTGGCGAACATCGTCGCCCTGCTGATCATCCCCTTCATCGTCTAGAGGTCAGGCCGCCTGGGTAGCGTTCGCCGGGCATGGCGGAACGCAGGCCGAAGCATCAGGGGCTCGAGCGCGTCCTGGGGACGGGCGCCCTCTTCAGCACCGCCTACGGGAACGTGGGCAGCTCGATCTACTACGCGCTCGGCCTGGTGGCGATCTACGCCCTCGGCATGACGCCGGTGGTGTTCCTGATCTCCGGCCTGATCTTCGCCGCGACCGCCGCCACGTACGCCGAGGCGACCGCGATGTACCCCGAGGCGGGCGGCTCCTCGTCGTTCGCGCGCCACGCGTTCAACGAGTTCTGGTCCTTCTTCGCGGCCTGGGGTCAGATGCTCAACTACATCATCACGGTCTCGATCTCGGCGTTCTTCGTGCCGCACTACCTCGGCGTCTTCTGGGAGCCGCTGCGGCACTCGCCGGGGGACGTGATCGGGGGCATCGTGATCGTGGCGCTACTTGCGGCCGTGAACGTGATCGGGGTGCGCGAGGCGGCCGGGCTGAACGTGTTCCTCGCCTTTGCCGACTTCCTGACGCAGGTCGTGCTCGTGATCGTCGGCTGCGTGCTGGTGCTCTCGCCCAGCACGCTTGTCCACAACATCCACCTCGGGACCGCGCCCACGATCGGCAACTTCCTGATCGCGATCCCGGTCGGGATGGTGGCGTACACGGGAATCGAGACCGTGTCCAACCTGGCCGAGGAGGCGCGCGACTTCGGCCGGACGATCCCGCGCTCGATAGGGGGGGTCGTCGTCGCGGTCGCCGTGATCTACGCGTTCCTGCCGGTCGTCGCGTTGTCCGCGATGCCGGTGGTGCACGGCCACACGGCGCTCGCTGGCCAGTACTCGGGCGATCCGGTCCTGGGCGTCGTGAAGAACCTGCACCTCGGCGCGCTCCAGGGACCCGCCGAGGTGTACGTCGGGATCCTCGCCGCCACGATCCTCTTCATCGCGACCAACGCAGGGCTCATCGGGGTGTCCCGCTTGACGTACTCGATGGGACAGCACCGTCAGCTGCCCGAGCGCCTGCGGCAGCTCCACCCGCGCTTCCGGACGCCCTACATCGCGATCCTGGTCTTCGGCGCGGTCGCCTGCCTCACGATCCTTCCCGGCCAGGCGAGGTTCCTTGGGACGGTGTACGCGTTCGGGGCGATGCTGTCGTTCACCATCGCCCACATCGCCGTGGTCGGGTTGAGGGTGAAGCAACCCGAGCACGAACGCCCCTACCGGGGTCCGGGCACGCTGCGGATCCGCGGATACGAGCTGCCGGCGTTCGCCGTGTTCGGCGGGCTGGGCACCGGGATCGCCTGGGTGGTGGTCACGGTCCTCAACTTCACGACGCTCGTCGCGGGCGTCGTCTGGCTGGCGATTGGGATCGCGACGTACGTGGGCTACAGGCGGCGGCTCGGGCTGACCCTGACCCAGACCGCGAAGGTGGTCCTCCCCAAGCCGGTCGTGGAGCACGAGGTGGAGTACGAGTCGATCCTGGTCGCGTTCGAGGACGGCTACTACTCGCCCCAGGCGGTCTCGACGGCGGCCAAGCTCGCCGCGGCGCGGCGGCGGGGGATCCACGTGCTGGTCACGATCACCGTGCCCACGAGCGCCCCGCTCGACGCCGCCATGCCGAAGGAGGAGCAGAGGGCTCAGGAGGTCATCGACTCCGCCCGCGTGCGCGGCGGCCGCCGCGTGACCGGCCACTGGGAGAAGGTCCGCCCCGGGGAGGCCGGGAGGCGCATCGTTGACGAGGCTCGCGCGATCAAGGCCCGGGCCATCGTGATGCCGCTGCAGCGGCGTCAGAACGCGTTTCCGGTGTTCAACCGCACCCTCGAGACGCTCGCGGCGTAAGAAACGCCTGCACGGCCCCCGGAGCCGGCCTCCCTCAGGTCTAGAATCGCAGCAGTGGAGCGGACCTACCGCCAGTCGACTCGCGTGCTGGGCACGGCGATCTTCGTGCTCGGCGTGGCGATGATCGTTTCGACGCTCGTGCGCGGAGGCGGACCGCTGGCGCTCGGGGTGGTGGCGGGCGCGGCGTTCGTGCTTCTAGGAGCCGCCCGCGTGTACCTGGCGAGCCGCGAGGGCTCGCCCCGCAGCCGAGCGTGAAGGCCCCGCGCACGCTGCAGGCGACGCTGCCCGAGGAGGCCCGCATCCGCGTGGCGCGCGGCCTGGGCGTCCCGCGCCTCGTAGCGATCGGCCTGAGCGCCGTCGGGGCGTCCATCTACTTCATCCTCGGCGTCGTCACCCGGCACGCGCTGGGGATGACCCCGGTCGTCTTCGTCCTGGCCAGCCTGTTCTTCGTCATCACCACGATGACCTACCTCGAGGGGAATTCGGTCCATCCCGAGCGGGGCGGAGCCTCGACGCTTGTGCGCTACGCGTTCGACGAGTTCTGGAGCTTCGTGGCGGGCTGGGCGGTGCTCCTCGACTACCTGATCGTGATGGCCATCGCGGCGTTCGTGTCGTCGAACTACCTGGCGGCGCTGTGGGGTCAGCTGGGGAAGTCCCCGCTCGAGGACGTGATCGCCACAGCCGTGATCGGCTTCACCGTCTGGTCGAACATCCGCGGTCCGACGGCGCGGCGCTACCGGCGTGTGATCCAGCTGGGGCTCCTGAACCTCGTCGTGATGATCGCGATCGTGGTCATCGGCCTGGTCAGCCAGTTCCACGCGGACCGGGTGATCCACGGCATCCATCTGGGCTCGGCGCCGGACTGGAGCGACATCTGGTTCGGGGCGGTGCTGGCCAGCGTGGCGTTCCTCGGCATCGAGGCCGCGTCGGGCCTGGCAAACGAGGTGCGCGTGCGGCGGGAGCGCCTCAAGCGGACGGCGGTGATCGCGGGTGGCGCGCCGACGATCCTGCTGGTCGGGATCTCGGCGGTGGCGGTGATGGCCGTCCCGCCGGCCACGCTCGGGCACACCTATGTCGACGCCCCGCTCCTGGGGGTCGTGTCGGCGTTCCATCCGAGCTGGCTGATGCACGCGCTCCGCTACACGCTCGGGGTGCTGGGCGCCGTGGTGCTGATCCAGGCGGTGAACGGGACCATGCTCGGGCTGTCGCGGCTCACGTACTCGCTCGCCACCAACCGCCAGATCCCGAGCCTCGTCGGCCGGCTCCACCGCACACGCTCGACCCCATACGTGGCGGTCGTGATCGCCGGTGGGATCGCGCTCGGGCTGGCCTTCAGCGCGAACGTCCAGTTCCTGGCCGGGATCTTCGCGTTCGGGGCGACGCTCGCCTTCACGATTGCGCACCTGTCGGTGATCGTGATGCGCTATCGCGAGCGGGAGGCGCCGCGGGCCTTCCGGGTGCCGCTCTCGGTCCCCTTCCGGGGAGGCAGCCTCCCGCTGCCCACGCTCGTCGGCGCGGTCGGCTCGTTCGCGGCGTGGATCAGCGTCCTCGTCCTGCACAAGGGCGCCCGCGCGGTGGGGGGCCTGTGGATGCTGGCCGGGCTGGTGCTCTACGTCGTGTACCGCCTCAGTCAGGACAAGCCGCTGAGGAAGCGGTTCACGATCCCCGAGGAGGCGCTCCAGGAGTCGGTCGAGGCCGAGTACGGGAGCATCCTCGTGCCGGTCTTCGGGACGCCCCTCGACGACGACATCGTGGGCACGGCCGGCCGGCTCGCCTCGGAGGAATCGGAGGATGGGGAGGGCGGCGCGATGATCGAGGCCCTGTACGTGGTCGAGGTCCCGATGTCGCTGCCGCTCGACGCGCGCGTGCCCGACGAGGAGATCGAGGCGGCGAGGCGCGCGGTGGCGCGGGCAAAGGAGGTGGGGGAGGAGTACGAGGGGGTGCAGGTGGCCACGGCGATGGTCCGGGCGCGCGCCGCGGGCGAGGCGATCGTCTCCGAGGCGAAGCGCCGCGGCGTGGAGGCGATCGTCCTGGCGGCCGAGAAGCCGACCAGGATGCGCGGCGGCAAGCTGCTCGGAGGGCGGGGCGGTCCGCGCGACCGCTCGGTGGGGGAAACCACGCGCTACGTGCTGGAGAAGGCTCCTTGCCGGGTGGTCCTCACCGCGCCCCCGGAGGGGGAGGCCGGGACGCGGGAGGGAGTTGCCCCGTAGCGCTTGCGCGCGGGCGGCACTAGAGTGCGCCCCGTGTTCGTGATGATCGTCGGCTGCGGGCGCGTGGGCTCCGCGATCGCCCGGCGAATGCTCGAGGAGGGACACGAGGTCTCGGTCCTGGACGAGGACCCGGAGGCGATAGCCCAGCTCGAGAAGGGGATCGAGGGCACCTGGGTGGACGCCGGAGGGTCGTTCACGGTGGGGACCGCGCTGGAGATGGACGCCCTTGAGGAGGCCGGGATCGAGCGGGCGGACGCCTTCGTGGCGTCGACCGACGGCGACAACACCAACCTCGTGATCGCTCAGATCGCGCAGAGGCAGCAGCAGGGGCTGCGGACCGTGTGCCCGACCAAGATTGCGATCGAGATGCTGGACGAGGCCGTCCGCGAAGGGCTCGGGGTGGGCTAGCGATGTACGTGCTCGTCGTCGGTGCGGGCAAGGTCGGCTGGAACCTCACGCGCGAGTTGATCCAGCGCGGCAACGAGGTGACGGTGGTCGAGCACGACCCCGGGCGCTATGCCACGGTGGAGGAGGAGCTCGAGCACTCGGCGCAGTACGGGGACGGGTCGGAGCTGTGGGTGCTCGAGCGCGCGGGGATCGAACGGGCGGACATGGTGATCGCAGTCACCGGCGACGACGAGGACAACATCCTCATCTGCCAGGTGGCCCGCGAGAAGTACGGCGTGGAGCGCGTGATCGCGCGCTGCAACAACCCGCGCAATCTGCAGCACTTCGAGCTGCTGGGCATCAAGCCCGCGGTGTCGGCCACCGACCTGATCCTCAGGCTGATCGAGCACGAGGTGCCGCGCTACGGCCTCCTCCACCTGCTCGACCTGCCCCAGGAGCGGCTCGAGATCATCGAGGTGGAGGTCGCGCGCGGGTCGCCCGCCGACGGGGCCCCGATCAGGGACCTGGGCCTGCCCGACGGGTCCCTCGCGATCTCGATCCTGCGCGACGGGACGGGTTTCGTGCCGCTTGCCGACTCGGTGGTACAGCCTGGCGACGAGGTCCTGGTGGTGCTCGACATGGGGCTCGAGGACAAGGTCAGCGATCGGTTCAAGGCGCCCGAGGGCGGCGCGGCGGCCGCCTAGCGGGCGAGTGGCGGATCGGTCCGTCGACTTCCTGATCATCGGCGGCGGTGTCGCCGGCGGGTACTGCGCGCGGGCGCTGCGGGAGGAGGGGGCCGAGGGGTCGATCCTGCTGGTCGGGCGCGAGCCCGATCCGCCCTATTTCCGTCCGGCGCTGTCGAAGGAGTACCTCGCGGGCAAGCAGGGGCGCGAGGACGGGCTCGTCGTCTCGGACGACTGGTGGAAGGAGAACGACGTCGAGCTCCTGACGGGCACGAGCGTCATGAAGGTCGACGCGGGGGAGCGGGTCGCGAAGCTCTCGACTCGCGAGGAGGTGGGGTTCGGCAAGGCGCTGCTCGCGACCGGGTCCAACGTGCGCC
>VAWV01000288.1:0-4777 GCA_005883295.1 Actinomycetota bacterium | reverse complement strand
TCGGCCGGGATGTCGGCGGGTTCTTCCAGGGCGTGCTCGAGGAGCACGGGATCGAGGTCCACGGGGGCGACGATCTGGACCACTACGAGGGCTCGGACGGGCGCGTGGGCCGGGTGGTCACGAAGGGAGGGCTGGAGCTCGACTGCGGTCTCGTCGTCGTGGGGGCCGGCGTGGTGCCGGACACGACGCTCGCCAGGTCGGCGGGGCTCGACATCGGCGAGCGCGGCGGGGTGCGGTGCTCGGCCCGGCTCGAGACGGAGGTGCCGGGTCTCTACGTGGCGGGCGACATCGCCGAGTACGACTCACCGCTGCTCGACGGGCCCGCGCGGATCGAGCACTGGGACGTGGCGTTCAACCAGGCGAAGACGGCTGCCCGGAACATGGCGGGCCAGGACGTGCCGCACGAGGAGATCCCGTACTTCTGGTCGGACCTCTCGGACTGGGCCGGGCTCGAATACGTCGGCGCGGGCGCCGGTGCCGACGACCGGGTGATCCGGGGCTCGATCGACGACGGCAGCTTCACCGCCTTCTCCCTGGCTGGCGGGCGCGTGATGAGCGCGGTCACCGTCGGCCGCTCGGACGACCTGGAGCACGCGCGGCGGATGATCCGCGAGCGCTCGAAGCCGGACGCTGCGGCTCTCGCAGACGAGTCGACGAACCTCGGCGAGCTCTAGTCCGTTACAAGTTCGCGACGAGCGTTACAGCACGCACGCCGCACGGTTACAGAACTGAAAAAACCGCCGTTTCCAGCGGCTTTCGATCCGGTCACCGTGGTTGAATGCCATTGCGGGGCAGGGACTCGAACCCCAATTTCCCGGTCCAGAGCCGGACGTCTTGCCATTAGACGACCCCGCAGTCCGGCACCGGAGTCTAGAAGGAGAAACGGCCGGCGCCCCCGGTCCGCTGGCGCGTGCCGTGGCAAGGAAGACCAATCCCGAACGGCGTGCCTAACCGGCTCGAGAACCTGCTGCTCCTCTGCCCGAACTGCCATAGCCAGACCGAGAACTTCGCCGGAAGGGGGGTGGTGCGCCCGATCCGCCCGGTCGCCTGAGACGGGCCCTCATCAACCATCTAAGGTCGCACTGCGTACACCGATCTGGAGCGGTATGTCGGCGGCGATCCTGAAGACACTCCACGCGCCGCAGGGGGAGGACGCGATGCGGACCCTGTACCGGACCTACGGTCCGGAGCTGTACGGCTTCGCCGTCAACTGCCTGCGCGACCGCCAGGTCGCCGAGGAGGTCGTCCAGGACGTCTTCACGCGCGTGTGGCGGCACGCCGACAGCTTCGATCCGTCGCGCGCGAGCTTCCGCACCTGGCTCTACGGGATCGCGCGCAACGCGATCATCGACGTCAAGCGCCGCAGCGCCGTCCGCCCCGCGCTCGCCGCCTCGGACACGGACCTCGACTCCGACCCGAGCGACGACTCCATCGAACGCGCGCTGCTCACCTGGCAGGTCTCCGCGGCGCTCGAGCGCCTCACCCCGGAGCACCGCCAGGTGATCCGCCTCGCCCACTTCCAGGGCATGCGGCTGCGCGAGATCGCCGAGCTGACCGGCCTCCCGCTCGGGACCGTCAAGAGCCGCGTGTCGTACGCCCTGCGCGGGATGCGCCTCGCCCTCGAGGAGATGGGGGTGGAGCCGTGAGCCACCGCCACGCGCTCGCCTGCGACGAATGCCGCTCACTGCTCGGCGGCTACGTCCTCGACGCCCTGGAGCCGGAGGAGATGGACGCGGTGCGCGCGCACGTCGCCGACTGCACGCAGTGCGCGCGCGAGCACGCCGAGCTCGCCCCGATCCCGAGTCTTCTCGACGCCGCGGAGTCACCGGACGAATCCCTCGCCAAGCCGCCCGCCCGACTCGAGGACGCCGCGCGCGAGCGGCCGCGGCCGGAGCCGGAGCCGGAGCGACGCCGGCGCCAACCGCGCCGCCGGCTCACACGACCAGTGCCGATCGCGGCCACGGCGGCGGTCGGCGCGGCCCTGGCCGCCGTCGCGCTGACCATCGGCCTGCGCGGTTCCGGACCGACGAACGCTCACGCCTACAGCGCATCCCTGCGCGGATCCGCCCTGGCCCCGGGCGCCGTCGCGTACGCCAGGCTCTCCACCCGCCCGGAGGGCACGCGGGTCGACCTTCGCGTGCGGGGAATGAGCTTCGTGCCCGGCGCGGTCTACGAGCTCTGGTGCATCGGTCGCGGCGGCAGCAAGGTCACAGCAGGCACCTTCCGCGTCGACTCCTCGGGGCGCGCGAGCGTTCGGCTCACCACTGCCGCCCGCCTCGGCGAGTACGACCGGCTCAGCGTCGAGCGCCTTGGCCCCGGCCGGCAGGGCGAACGGGTACTGGCCGGCTCGATCGAGTACTGACCAGCACCGTCCGCCCGCCGCACCGCCCTCGAGGGGGAACGGAGCGGCGTCCTACTGGACCGTGAGGACTCCCTTCATGCCAGCCTTGGCGTGTCCATCGAACGGGCAGTAGAAGTGGTACCGGCCCGGCTTGAGCGTGACGGTGATCGTCGTCGTGGCGCCGGGACCCACGATCGCGCCATCCTTGTCGACCCCGTTGCCCTTCACCGCGATTCCGTGCTGCTTGCCGGTCGTCTTCGGGTTCGTCATGACCAGGGTCACGACGCCCGTCTTGGCCGCGAGCTTCTTCGGCTCGAAGTACAGCCCGCCGTCCTTGTCGGCCGACAGCTTGAGCTTCTGCCCAGCAGCCGCCGGGGCGGGCGTCTGCGGCGCCGCGGTCCTGGCCGGCTTCTTCGAGCTCGAGCCGCTGTAGCTGCTGCCGCCACATCCAACGGCGGCCAGGGCCAGGGCCCCGGCTGCCAGGGTCGGCATGCACCATCCGCATTTGGCGCTCATCGCGCTCCTTTTCTCGGGGATCCCTCCACACGGTTCTACGCATGTCCCGGGCCACGGGTTCGGACCACCGGGTGCCGAACCGGCCGCCTGGGCGCTGCGTACTCCGCTCTGGGTATAGGTTGACCAGCCGTCACTCGCCCGGAACCGACCAAGGAGTCGAACGTGAAGCCCAGACTCGTCATTCCGCTCGCCCTCTGCGCCGCCCTGGCGGCGGCCGGCTGCGGCAGCAGCAAGAAGAGCAGCTCGAACAACGCGGCGACCCCACCGCCAAGCAGCGCACCGAGCACCACCACGACGCCCGCTCAGAAGGGCGGTGGCGGCTCCAAGCTGCAGCTCGCAGCCGACGCGAGCGGCCAGCTCTTGTTCGACAAGACCTCGCTCAGCGGGAAGGCCGGCAAGATCACGCTCGACATGTCCAACCCGGCGCCCGTCCCGCACGGGATCGCCGTGAAGGGGAACGGGATTCAGCAGAAGGGCCCGACGGTCAGCCAGGGCAGCAGCTCGACCGTCACCGTGACACTGAAGCCCGGCAAGTACGAGTTCTACTGCCCGGTCGACGGGCACGAGGCGGCCGGGATGAAGGGCACCCTGACCGTCAAGTGACACATCCGGCGCAGCGGCCGCTCCGCACCGCGGCGGTCGCGGCCGCTGCACTAGGCCTGGCTTTCAGCGGATGCGGCGAGAGCCGGAACGTGGGCCGCACCTCCACGCCCAAGGCGCCGGGGACCACCGCTCCAACCCAGCACGGCCCATCGGGCGGCTCCGGGGTATCCGGCGGCTCCGGTCCGTCCGGAGGCTCGGGTCAATCGGGCGGCTCGCCGTCGGGCGGGAGCAGCAACTACCCGTAGGCCGCCCCGCCCCGCCGCTCAGGCCGCCGTCTGCTCCGCCCAGTCGCGCAGCAGCCGGGCGTAGGCTCCATCGCCCGCGGCCAGCTCGTCGTGCGTGCCCTCCTCCACCACGCGCCCGTGGTCGAGGACCACGATCGTCCCGGCGCCGCGAATGGTGGACAGGCGGTGCGCGATGACGATCGCTGTCCGCCCGGCGAGCAGCCGCCGGAGCCCCTGCTCGATCCGCGCCTCGGTCTGCACGTCCACGTTGGAGGTCGCCTCGTCGAGGATCAGGATCCGGGGATCCGCCACTGCCGCCCGCGCGAACGCTACGAGCTGGCGCTGACCGGCGGAAAGGTGCCCGCCGCGCTCGCCGACCTGGGTGTCGTAGCCGTCGGCCAGGCGCTGGATGAACTCGTCCGCGCGCACCGCGCGGGCCGCCTCCACAACCTCTTCCTCGGTGGCGTCCGGCCGCCCGAAGGCGATGTTCTCGCGGATCGTCCCGGAGAAGAGGAAACCCTCCTGCGGCACGATGCCGAGCTGCGACCGGAGCGAGCGCTCGGTCACGTCGCGCAGATCGTGCCCATCCACCAGGACCCGACCCGATGTGGGGTCGTGGAACCGCGCCACGAGCTTCGCGAACGTCGACTTGCCGGCCCCGGTCGCGCCCACGAGCGCGACGGTCTGGCCCGGCGGAACCACCAGGTCCACGTGCCTGAGCGCCTCCGTCGACGGGTCGTCCACGTCGTAGCGGAACGACACGTCCTCGAATCGGATCTCGCCTGCCACGCGCGGCAGCGCGACCGCGTCCGGCCGCTCCACCATGTCCGGCTTCTCGGCCAGCAGCTCGAAGATCTTGTCGAGCGCCGCCATCCCGGCCTGGTACGTGGTGTACAGCTGCGAGAGCTGCTGGATCGGGTCGAAGAACGACTGCAGGTAGAAGACGAACGAGGCCAGGACGCCGATCGTCACGCCGTTGCCGTGGACCACCTGGTTGCCGCCGTACAGCAGGATCGCCGCCGTCGCCATAGCCGACAGGAGCTCCACGCTCGGGAAGTACGCGGCGTTCAGGTAGACGGTCTTCATGTTCGCC
>VAWV01000069.1 GCA_005883295.1 Actinomycetota bacterium | reverse complement strand
ACGGTGGCCGTTCTCCACTCCCGGCTGGGGTCGGGGGAGCGACACGACGAGTGGCTGCGGCTCAGGCGGGGGGAGGCGCGGGTCTGCGTAGGACCGCGCTCGGCGGTCTTCGCTCCGCTCACCGATCTCGGCCTCATCGTCGTGGACGAGGAGCACGACTCCTCCTACAAGCAGGAAGGGGACCCTCGCTACGACGCCCGCCGCGTCGCCGAGCGCCGCGCCGCACAAACGGGGGCGGCGCTGGTGATAGGGAGCGCCACCCCGCGCCCGGAGAGCTGGGCGGCGGTCGAGCGCGTCTCGCTTCCCGATCGGGTTGACGGCCGGCCGCTCCCGCCGGTCGAGCTCGTCGGCATGCTCGGCTCGCCGAGCCTGCTCCACGCGCGCACGCGCGACGCGCTCGAGGAGGTCCGCTCGCGCGAGGAGAAGGCGATCGTCCTCCTCAACCGGCGGGGCTGGTCCAACTTCCTGTCGTGCAGGTCGTGCGGCCGGGTCTGGGACTGCCCCGAGTGCGACGTGGCGCTGGTGCTCCACCGGACTGCGGGTCGCGTCGCCTGCCACCACTGCGGACACAGCGAGCCCGTGCCGGCCGCGTGCCCCGACTGCGGCTCGGTGTCGGTCGCGCGGCACGGCGCCGGCACCGAGCGGCTCGAGCGTGAGCTGGAGGAGGTGGTCGCCCCGCTGCCGGTCTTCCGCCTGGACGCCGACGCAGTGGCGGGGCGGGGCGCGGTGCTCGACCTGCTCCGGCGCTTCGACTCCGCGCGGGCCGGCGTGCTGGTCGGGACCCAGATGGTGGCCAAGGGGCACGACTTCCCCGAAGTCACGCTCGGCGTGGTTGTCGACGCCGACGCCACGCTCCGCTTCCCCGACTTCCGCGCCGAGGAGCGCACGTTCGCGCTCGTGGCCCAGCTCGCTGGACGGAGCGGCCGCGGGCCGCGGGGTGGCAGCGTGATCGTCCAGGCCCTCGACCCTGGGGCGCGCTCCCTGCGGCACGCCGCGGCGCACGACGCCGAGGGCTTCCTCGCGGGCGAGCTCGAGCGCCGGCGCGCGCTCCGCTATCCGCCGTTCGCGCACCTGATCCGCCTCGTGTGCTCGGCCCGGGAGCCGGGTCCCGAGATGGACGCGGCGGAGGCCGTGCACGAGCGCCTGGCGCCGCCCGGTGCGGCCGTCCTCGGCCCCGCGCCGCTCTTCCGGCTGAAGGGCCGCGAGCGCGCCCAGCTGCTGGTGAAGGCGCCCGCGGGGGAGGACTCACGCGCGGCCGCGGTGCGGTCCGTCAGGCGCGCCGTGGAGGCCGTCGCGGGCGACCGGACGCGCGGCGGGGTGAGCTTCTCCGTGGACGTCGACCCTCAGTAGACTCGGCCACGTGGCCGACGAAGCACCCGAGCGGGACGAGCTCGAGCCCGATCTGAGTGGTCCGCTCGACCCCGAGGCGGACGAGAAGCCGCGCCTCGATCCGGAGCTCGAGGCGCGGCGAGTGGCGGCGATGTCGTTCATCCACCGCTACGGCGACCCGGTGCTGAAGAGCCGCGCGACGCCGGTCGACCGCTTCGACGAGACGCTGCGCAACCAGGTCGCGCGGATGGCCGGGATCATGACCGACGCCTTTGGGGTGGGGCTCGCGGCACCTCAGCTCGGCATCTCCCAGCGCGTGCTGGTCTACCGGGTCGGGCAGGACGCGCCGGTGATCGCGCTCGTCAACCCGGAGGTCGATTGGAAGGGCGAGGAGAGCGAGCAGATGGAGGAGGGCTGCCTCTCGATCCCGGGCATCCAGCTCGACGTGGACCGCCCGGTCCACGTGCGCGTGCGCGCCCACGACGAGCAGGGCGACGAGCGTACGGTCGAGGCCTCGGGCCTCGAGGCGCGCGTGATCCAGCACGAGATCGACCACCTGGACGGCGTGCTGATCCTCGACCGCGCCTCACGCGAGGCGCGCAAGGAGGCGATCCGGACCCTGCGCGAGCAGGAGCGCGCCGAGGAGGCCGCCTAGCTACTCGCGTCGGTCGCGGCGTCCCTGGCGCCGCGACCACCTGGAAGGTGATCGCGGCGGCCGTGGATGCGTAGGGTGCGAATCCTCCCTGCCAGCAAGCTTGCACCCAACGTAACCCGCATCCCGGCTTTTCGCCAGTCCTGGCCGGCGAAGGGCCGTCGGCGCGGCGTTCCCCGCCGCCGACTATTGCCGTTCAGGAGGCGGTGGGGAATGCGTGCCGACGGCCGCCTGTACGTAGGTCATGAACTCGGTGAGCCCGCGCTTCAGGGGCCCGAAGGGCGGCACCCACAGCTTCGGCCCGCCGTCGAACGACACCCACGTGGAGTCGGACTCGATCCGGGCAGAGGACAGCGCAGACTTGTGCGCGACTCCCTTGTACTTGTACGAGCTCAGGAAGCGGTTCTCCATCACGTACACGTTGCGCTCTGTGGCGACCACGGTCCGGTACTTCTGGATGAAGATGAAGACGTACGAGGCGATCAGGAAGAAGACCCACGGCGGCACCGGCGTCTGCCCGAGGAACGACGCCTTCACGGTCTCGCCCTCCTCGAGGTATGGGGCGACGGCCTCCGCGCGCTTCTGGCTCTGTTTCTCATAGACCGCCATGCGGCCCCTATGCCGCCTTCTGCACCTTGCCGGCCTTCAGGCAGCGGGTGCAGACGTACTCGCGGCGTGGGGCTCCGCCCACGTCGATCCGGACCTTCTGGAGGTTCGGGTTGAAGCGCCGCTTGGTGGCCACCATCGAGTGGCTGCGGCTGTGCCCGAACGCGGGCTTCCTTCCGCACACGTAGCAGACCTTCGGCACGGCGCGGAAGGCTAGCAACCGGCTAGAGCGCCTCGACAGGGTCGCCGAGCGCGATCTCGCCGCCGCTCACCACGTCCGCGCGGAGACCGCCCCGGCCCGCGAGCCCCTTGAGCACGCCCGGCTTCGTGAGCCGCTCGAGGTGGCGGCACGGGTCGCACGGCTCGATTCCCACGCAGCGCACGGCGCCAACCCGGAAGGGCCTGCCCACCAGGTCGTTGAGCCCGATCCCGCGCGTGACCACGTTGCGCCGCGCCTCGCCGAGGTCGAGCTCGATCCCGTTCTCGCTCGCGAGCCCCTCGACCGCCTCCGCCTCGATCAGCGTGAGGTCGCGGCCGACCCCGGGCTCGTTCGGCTCCCCGGTGCGGTAGTAGCGGTCGCCCTCCGGCCCCCGCCCCGGCATGACCCGGACCCGCTCGACGGGCTGGGTCGGCGCCTCGTGCTCGGCGGCCACGTAGATGCCTTCGACGATTCCCATCAGCCGAGTATGCCGCGCATCGCCTCGAGCCCCCGCTCGACGCCGTCGCGGTCCACGTCGAGGTGGGTCACGGCGCGTATCCGCCGTGCGTCGAGCGCCCCGATGTCCACTCCCGCGTCCTGCAGCTCGGCCGCCCGCGCCGCGGCGTCATCCACCTCGAAGATCACGATGTTGGTCTCCACCTTCGCGGGGTCGATCGCCGCGCCCGGAAGCTCCGCCAGCCCCTCGGCGAGCCGCTTCGCGTTCGCGTGGTCCTCGGCCAGCCGCTCGACGTTGTGGTCGAGCGCGTAGAGCGCCGCGGCCGCCACGACCCCGGCCTGCCGAAGCGCGCCGCCCATCATCTGCTTGAGGCGCCAGGCCTCGCCCTCGATCACCTCCCGCGACGCGGCCAGGCACGCGCCCACGGGCGCGCCGAGGCCCTTCGAGAAGTCGATCCACGCGGTGTCGAACTGCGCCGCGTAGTCACGCGCCGGCACGCCGGAGGCGACCGACGCGTTGAGGAGTCGCGCGCCGTCGAGGTGGACGCGCAGCCCGGCCGCCCGAGCCGTGGCGACCACGGCCTGCATCTGCTCGAGCGGCCACACGCGGCCGCCGCCCATGTTGGTCGTCTGCTCAATGCACACCAGGGCGGAGCGCGCGGCGTACCTGTCGCCCGCGCGGCTCAGCGCGGCGCCCACGTCGTCCGGCCCGAATATGCCGCCGTCTCCGTCCAGCGGCACGACCATCGCACCCGCGTGCGCGGCCGCACCGCCCGCCTCGGCCACGATCGGATGGGACGTGCGGTGGAGGATCACCCCCTCGCCCGGTGTCACGTGCAGCCGGACGCCGATCTGGTTGCACATCGTCCCGGACGGCAGGAACAGCGCGGCCTCGTGCCCCAACAGCTCGGCGACCCGGTCCTGCAGGCGATTGACCGTCGGGTCGAGCCCCCGCTGCTCGTCGCCCACCTCGGCGTCGGCCATCGCCCGGCGCATTCCCTCGCTCGGTCGCGTCTGTGTGTCGCTCCAGAGATTGATGGGCGCCGCGGTCAGTAGAGCTCCCGCCGCAGCTCGGCCATCCGCACGACTGCGTGAGCCGCGTCCTCGCCGGCGTCCCGCTTGCCCCCGCCGGCCCGCGCAATGGCCTGGTCCATGTCGTCGACCGTGAGGACGCCAAACGAGCACGGCACTCCAGTGTCGAGCCCTACCCGGGCGATCCCGCGCGCCGCCTCCGCGCACACGTAGTCGTAGTGGTCGGTCTCCCCCCGGATCACGGCGCCGAGGCACGCGACCCCGGCGTAGCGGCCGGACTCCGCGCAGTAGCGCGCTGCCAGCGGAAGCTCGAATGCGCCCGGCACGGGGTAGACGTCGACGGTCTTGACGTCGGACTCCTCGAACACGCGCCGCGCGCCCTCCACGAGCCGGTCCGCCAAGTCCTCGTAGAAGCGCGCGACGACGATCGCGAACGCTTCGTCAGCCACGCGGCTCCCGCTGGCGTTCGGGGTCGCGCTGTGCGCGCCGCTCCCGTGCGCGGTCCTGGACGCGCTCCTCGTGGATCATCTCCTCGTCCAGGGCGAGGCCCTGGTGGTGGAGCAGGTGCCCGAGCCGGTCGCGCTTGGCCCGCAGGTACTCGCGGTTGTGCTCGGTGGGCGGGTGGGCGAGCGGCAGCTGATCGGTCACACGCAGCCCGTAGCCCTCCAGCCCGACGATCTTCTTCGGGTTGTTCGTGAGGAGCCGGATCGAGGTGAGGCCGAGGTCGACCAGGATCTGGGCGCCGATCCCGTAGTCGCGCAGATCGGCCGGGAGCCCGAGCTCGAGGTTGGCGTCCACCGTGTCCAGCCCCTCCTCCTGGAGCTTGTACGCGCGCAGCTTGTTCAGGAGTCCGATCCCGCGACCCTCCTGCGCCAGGTAGAGGAGCACGCCGCGGCCCTCGGCCTCGATCAGCTCGAGGGCCGCCTCCAGCTGCTGGCCGCAGTCGCAGCGCAGAGAGTGGAAGACGTCGCCGGTGAGGCATTCCGAGTGAACCCGCACGAGCACATCCTCCTCTCCGGCCACGTCGCCCTTCACCATCGCCACGTGGTGCTTGTCGTCGACCAGCGTGCGAAAGCCGACGACGTTGAAGACGCCGAACTCGGTGGGCAGCCGGGCCTCCACCACGCGCTCAACGAGGTTGTCGTGCCGACGGCGGTAGGCGATCAGGTCGGCGACCGTGATCATGCTCAGCCGGTGGCGGGCGCAGAACTCGACCAGGTCGGGAACGCGGGCCATCGTGCCGTCGTCGTTCATCACCTCGCAGATCACGCCTGACGGGTTGAGTCCCGCCAGCCGCGCGAGATCCACGGCCGCCTCCGTTTGACCGGTCCGCTCGAGCACACCGCCCGGCTTGGCCTTGAGCGGGACCACATGCCCCGGCTGGCCGAGGTCGCTCGGGCGGGTGGCTGGATCGAGCGCCACCTGGATCGTGTGCGCGAGGTCGCCGCCGGGAGCCTGGATCGTGACGTCGAAGGCGCCCTGGAAGGGCGACTCGTTCTTCGCGGCCATCAGGTCCAGGCCGAGCTGATCGCAGCGCTCCGGCGTGAGCGCCAGGCAGATGAGCCCGCGCGCCTCGCGCGACATGAAGTCGATCGCCTCGGGCGTGGCGAACTGGCCGGCCATCATGAGGTCGCCCTCGTTCTCGCGGTCCTCGGCGTCGCAGACGACGACCAGTCGCCCGGCGCGGACGTCCTCCAGCGCCTGCTCGACCGTGGTGAACGGCGTGTTCACTCCCGCACCACCAGCTTCTCCACGTACTTGGCGAGCACGTCCACCTCGAGGTTCACCACGCGTCCTGGCGACGCCGTACCCAGCGTCGTCCGCTCGAGCGTCTCGGGGATCAGCGAGACCGTGAACCCGCTGTCGTCGACCGAGGCGACCGTGAGCGACACGCCGTCCACCGCGATCGACCCCTTCTCGACCGCATAGCGGAGCAGGTCGCCGTCGCACGCGATCCGGACCACGCGCGCGAATCCCTCGTCGCGCACCTCGTCGACCGTGCCCGTGCCGTCCACGTGCCCCTGCACCAAGTGGCCGCCCATCGGCGCGCCCGCGCGGAGGGGGAGCTCGAGATTCACCGGGTCGCCTGGCGCGAGCGGGCCGAGCGAAGAGCGCCGGAGCGTCTCCGCCATGACATCGGCACGAAAGCCGTCCGGCTGTGCCTCAACGGCCGTCAGGCAGACGCCGTTGACCGCCACGGAGTCTCCCTGCCGGAGCTCCGCGCCGATCGGCGTGGACACCTCGATGCGCGCGCCGTCGCCGTCCGGCTCGACCCGGCGCACGGTGCCGGTCGTCTCGACCAGGCCCGTGAACATCACCACTCCGTGAGGCGGGCGGTGATCAGCGCGTCGTCGCCGATCTCCTCCACCTCGCGCGCGAGCGCCCTGCGCGCGGCGCCGATCAGCTGGAAGCCCTGGCCCTCGATCGGGCTGCGGGCCTGGCGGCCGCCGGCCACGATCGGGGCGATGAACACCCTCATCTCGTCGACCTCGCCGGCGTCGAGGAAGGCGCCGGCCAGGTGCGGCCCGCCCTCGAGCAGCAGCGACTGGACGTCGCGCGAGCCGAGCTCGTGCAGAGCGGCCCGGACGCGGGCGGCCTCGTTCTCGCCGGCGACCGTGATCACGTCGGCGCCCGCCGAGGAGAGCGCCTGGGTCCGAGTGCGAGAGGCGGCGCGGGAGCAGATCACGATCACCGGGGCCTCGTCGAGGCTGCGCAGGAGGCTGCTGCGGAGCGGCAGCCGTCCCTCGGAGTCGAAGATCACCCGGCGCGGCTGCCTGGGAACGGCCTCGACCCGCGCCGTGAGCAGCGGATCGTCGGCGAGCGCGGTGCCGATCCCGACCGCCACCGCGTCGAGCTCGGCGCGCCAGCGGTGCGCACGGGCGCGGCTGGCCTCGCCCGAGATCCAGCGTGAGTCGCCTGTGCTCGTGGCCACCTTGCCGTCCAGTGTCATCGCGGTCTTCATGACCACGAGCGGGCGACCGGTGCGCGCGTGCTTGCGGAAGGGCTGGTTGATGAGCCGCGCCGCGGCCGCCACGTCACCGTCGACCATCTCGACCGATATCCCCTCGTCGCGCAGGATCCCGAGCCCCCGGCCACTGGCCTCGTCGCTCGGGTCGTCCGAGGCCACGACCACACGCTTGATCCGGGCCTCGACGATCGCGTCGGTGCAGGGCGGCGTGCGCCCGGTGTGGCAGCAGGGCTCGAGCGAGACGTACATGGTCGCGCCCGCGGGGTCCTGCGAGCAGGCGCCAAGTGCGACCCGCTCGGCGTGGGGGAGGCCGGCGGCTGCGTGGAACCCCTCGCCGATCACGCGCCCGTCCTTCACGATCACGGCCCCCACCAGCGGGTTCGGGCTGGTCATCCCGCGGGCCTCGCGGGCGAGCTCTATGGCCCTCCTGAGATGGCCCGCATCCCGCTCGGTGCCCAGCGTCTGAGCCATTTTTGGCCGGTCCTCGATCGAAAGTTGACTCGCGAGTCAACTGTACCAGCGGGGGGTCGGCGGGCCGCATGGGTGCACGAACCCGGCCGCTGAACCGGTCATCTAACCTGCTGCGCCAATGCGACGCCCTCGCGCGCTGCTCGTGGCCGCGGCGCTCCTGGGGATGGGCGCCGCCGGGTTCTACCTGCGCCTTCGCCACAACGGCTACGGCCTGCCCTACGTCTACAACTACGACGAGGCCACCCACTTCACCAACCACTCGGTGCACATGCTGGGGTCGGACCTCGATCCCGGCTACTACCAGAACCCCTCGGGCTTCACGTACCTGGGGTACTTCGCGCTCCGCGGCGTGTACGGGCTGCTCGGCGCGCACCTCCACTACGGCACGATCGGGCGCCAGTTCAAGGGGAATGACACCCCGATCTTCGAGGTCACCCGGGGGCTGGCCGCGGTCCTCGCGATGGCCGGTATGGCGACGGTCTTCTGGGTCGGTCGCCGCGTGTGGGGGACGGCGGTCGGGCTCGTGGCCGCGGCCCTGCTCACGTTCGCCTTCCTGCCGGTCACCTACTCGCGTATCGCGGTGACGGACGTCGCTGCGTTCCTGCCGGTAGCGCTGTCGCTCTACGGCGCCGTGCTGGTGTACGAGCGCGGGCGCTGGCGCGACTACCTGCTGGCCGGCGCGGGGGCGGGCCTGGCGGTGGGCTTCAAGTACACGGCCGGGCTGGTGATCCTCCCGACGCTGGTCGCCGGCGGCCTCCGCCTCTGGCGCGAACCCGGCCCGCTGGTGCGCCGGCCCGCGCTGCGCGCGCTGGTCCTCGCGGGCGCCGGACTGGTGGTCGCGTTCGCCATCACCACGCCGTACTTCTTCGCCCACCCGGTGCGCGCGCTCTACCAGATCAAGAACCAGGCGAGCGCGGCGGGGGGCACCGCGAAGCTCGGACAGTCGCAGGAGGGGGGCTTCGTCTATTACCTGAAGAGCTTCACCTGGGGGTTCGGCTGGGCGGCGATCGCGGCCGCCATCGCGGGCGCCGTGCTCGAGCTCCGGCGGGACCGCCGCCGTGCCCTGATGCTGCTCTCCTTCCCGGTCGTCCTGTACATCTACATGGGCGCGCAGTCGCGCTACTTCGGCCGCTGGATGCTCCCGATGTATCCCCTGCTCGCGCTGCTCGCCGCGGTCGCGATCGTGTGGCTCGCGCGGGGGGTCCCCGCACGGCAGCTGGTGCAGGTCCTGGTGGGCGCGGCCGCGCTCGCCGCGGTTCTCGTGCAGCCCCTGGCCGCGGACGTGCGAACCGCGACGGTGCTCGGACGCACCGACACACGGCAGATACTGCGCGACTACCTCGCCGCGCACTACCCCCGCGGGCTCCGGGTGGTCATCGAGCCCGCCGTGCCGGACAGCTACTACGACGTGGGGGGCGACTTCAACCGGCGCAAGCAGTTGATCAGCGGGTTCGTGCTCGACATCCGCCGCCAGGCCGGAGCCGACGCGCCGGAGGGCACCAACTCCACGTACGCCACGACCCTGCAGTCCGGCCTGATCGACCGCTACCGGCAGAGCGGCTTCTGCCTTGTCGCAACGATGAGCGTGATCCGGGGCCGGGCGGAGAACGCGCAGCTGCCGGAGGCGCTCGCCTACTACCGGCGGCTCGAGAGGGACGCGACGCAGATACTGCACGTCACGCCGTTCAAGCGGGGCCGGAAGCCCGTCCCGCTGCACTACGACTTCTCGTACGACTACTACCCGACGGCCTACTACCGGCCCGGTCCGGACGTGCGGCTGTACCGCCTGAAGGGCTGCCGGCAGCAGTACGGGAGGGCACCGATCTTCCCGGCCGGGACCCGCGGGCTCGACAAGGGGGAGGGGACGAGCTACCTCAGGAGCGGGCTCAGGTAGCGCGGGCCACCCCCCAAACGTCGGAACCCGCTCGGGAACAGTTCGTTCAGATCAATAAAGATCTCCTAAAGCGGCAACCACCCCGTGCATGTCGCGACCCGGGCAAGGCCGCCGCGTCGTCCCGCCCGGCTGGGACGTGATCATCGACCCCGAGGACGAGCTCCGTCACCGCGTCTTCAACGTCACGGACGAGCAGCTGCACGCGTTCGTCCGCGCCGTCGTGACCCACGGGGTGGAGGACTTTCGGGTGGTCCGCCGGCCCAACGGTTTCGGACCCGACCCGTTCGCGGACGAGCCGGCGGGCATGCCGTGGCCCGACGTTGGCGACGACTACATCCCGGTGTAGCTCGGGGCCGGGCCATCGCTCGTACATGGGCACTGAAGGGGCGAATGCATCTTTCGGGCCGCTGTGTCGAGAAAGGGGGCTTATGGCCCACCTAGATCACACAGCGACCGTGATTGGCGCCTACCCCGCGCGCGCCTTCACGGTGACCGACTGGATCAGCCAGCGCCCGCGGGGCTTGATCAGGCCCACGGCGTAGTAGCGGCGGCGGTCCAGGGCCCGTGCGGAGGCGTGCGCCTCCCGCGACCCGCTGAACTGCACGAAGGTGACCTTGATCGGCTCCCCGGTGAAGTGTGCGGAGAGCGACAGGCAGCGCCGGAAGCCGACGCGCGGATCGCCGGTCAGTCCGCCATACACATGCCGCAGCGCGTGGTGACTGAGCATCGAGCACGCCTCGGGGCCGTGCGCCGCCGCGAACTGCTCGACCACCGCCTCGACCTTCCGGCCCTCGGTCGTGTCGCGCTCCCCGCTGCAGCCCGCCAGCGACACAGCCGCGGCCGCGCAGAGGACGGCCATGCGTCCACGTGCCATCTGCGGCCAAGATAGCCTCTAGCGCGGGCCATGAAGCTGATCATCCAGATCCCATGCTTCAACGAGGAAGACCAGCTGCCCACCACGCTCGGCGACCTCCCGCGCCGGATCGAGGGCTTCGACGCGGTGGAGTGGCTCGTGGTGGACGACGGCTCGACCGATCGCACGATCGAGGTCGCGCGCGCGCACGGCGTGGACCACATCGTGAAGCTGACCAACAACAAGGGCCTGGCCACCGCGTTCCAGGCGGGCCTCGACGCCTGCCTGAAGCTCGGCGCCGACGTGGTGGTGAACACCGACGCGGACAACCAGTACGACGGGCGCGACATACCGAGGCTGGTGGAGCCGATCCTCGAGGGCCGCGCGGACATGGTCGTCGGCGACCGGGGGGTGGAGTCCGTGGAGCACTTCTCGCCGCTGAAGAAGCGGCTCCAGCGGCTCGGGAGCTGGGTGGTCCGCGGAGCGTCGGGGACCGACGTTCCCGACACCACGTCGGGCTTTCGCGCCTACAACCGGGAGGCCGCGATCCAGGTGCAGGTGGTCTCGAAGTTCACCTACACCCTGGAGACCATCATCCAGGCCGGGAAGATGCTCGTCGCGGTCGAGCACACCCCGATCCGCACCAATCCGAAGGTCCGGGAATCGCGGCTCTTTCCGTCGATGTGGTCGTACGTGCGCCGCAACACGGTCTCGCTCTTCCGCATCTACGCGCTATACGAGCCGCTCAAGGTGTTCATGACCGCTGCGGCGGTCGTCGGGCTCGCCGCCTTCGTGATCTGGGCCCGCTTCCTGTGGTTCTTCATCGACGGCTCGGGCAAGGGCCACATCCAGTCCCTGATCCTGGGCGCGGTTCTCTTCATTGCCGCCGTGCAGCTGGCGGCGCTGGGCGTGGTCGGCGACGTGCTGGCCGGCTCGCGGGTGCTGC
>VAWV01000068.1 GCA_005883295.1 Actinomycetota bacterium | reverse complement strand
CCCAGGCGCAGCCCGTCGGGCAGCTCCGGAGGAAGCTCCACCTCCGCGGGCGGAAGCGGCGTCTGCGGCAGCTGGCCGGCGGCATCGCGCTCCTGCCAGCGAATGCCGCGGCCGCCGATCTCCTCGAGCGTGAGCCCGCGGTAGAACGGCACCGTGTCCGCCATCAGCCGCGTGAGCTGGGGCGCAGGCAGGCGGAACGGGGCGCCCGAGAGCTCGGACACCAGCTCGAGCAGGATCTCGGTCTGCGGCCGCACCGAGCCCGCGCGGCCAACGGACTCCCGGACGCGCTGGATGCGGCCGTCCGGGTGGGTCACGGTCCCCTCCTTCTCCGCGTAGACCTCCGCCGGAAGGACCATGTCCGCGAAGCGCTCGACCGACTCCGTTAGGAAGTCGCTGAAGGCCAGGACGAAGCCGGCGTCGTCCAGCCCCCTCTCCCAGGCGCCGCGGTCCGGGTAGGTGCGGAGCGGGTCCGCGCCGAAGAGCACCACCGCGTGAAGCTCGTCGCCGAGCGCGCGAGCGATGGCTGCGGCGCCGAGGCCGGGCGTGTCGGCGTCCGCGAGGCCGGCCTTCATGTTCGGGAGGCAGCCCACCTCGCGGAGACCGCGAAGGTTCGTCCCGGAGGGGATCTCGATCATCCCGGCGCCGCCGGCCGGGCCCACGTCCAGCACGCGCGAGAGCGCGAGCAGCGCGGCGACGGCCTCACGCCCCCTGGGGCCGTGCGACACGCGCTCGCCCCAGAGCACGACCACCGGCCCGGCGTCCCGGAGCGCCTCGGTGGCGCTCCGCACATCGTCCGGCGAGGCCCCGGCGCGCGCCGCCCATTCGGCCTCGCGCCCCGGCCGGCGCATGCCGAGCTGCTCGGCGGCGTCCTTCAACGAGGCCCGCCCGGGGCGGCTCGGGCCGGGCGCCTCGGCGCCGGTGAGCTCGGCGACGAGCGCCGCGAGCGCGGCCTCCTCGGTGCCCGCCGCGTGGCGCAGCACCGCATCGGCATTCGGCTCGAGCGAGCTGGGCCTGCTCGTGACGAGCACCAGCGGCACGTGGTTCCGGCGCACGGCCTTGCGCACGCGGAGGTCGAGGATGGGCGACTCGTCGACCAGCTCCGTTCCGATCACCACGATGGCGCCGGCGTAATCGAGGTCGGAGACCGCCGCGGTCAGATCGGGGCGGGCGAGCGCGCGGGCCTGCTCGGGGTCGAGCTCGCCGCCCGCGCGCGAATCGATGTGCGGCGACCCCAGCACCTCGCGCATCAGGAACTGGAGCAGGAAGCCCTCCTCGTTGGTCGCCTCACCGCCCACGATCGCGGCGGTCCGCTCGCCGGCGCGGTCGAGGCCCTTCACCGCCGCCTCCATCGCCCGCTCCCAGGAGACCGGCCGCAGCCCTCCGCCCTCCTGCATCATCGGCTCCACCACGCGCTCGGCGGCGTGGAAGATCTGGAAGCCGTAGCGCCCCTTGTCGCAGAGCCAGCCGTCGTCGACCTCGGTGTTGTCGCGCGCGTTCACGCGGAGGATGCGCCTGTCGTCGCGGACGGTCAGGTCCACGTTGCACTGGCTCGGACACAGCGTGCAGACGGTCCCCGCGGCCTCGATGTCCCACGGCCGCGCGCGGAAGCGGTAGGTGGTGTTGGTGAGCGCACCCACCGGGCAGAGCTCGGTGATGTTCCCGGCGAACGGGCCCACGTACGGACGGCCGTCATGCGTCCCCACGTAGGTGTGGTCGCCCCGCTCGAGGAAGACCAGCTGGTAGTCCTCGGAGATCTCCTGGGAGAAGCGGACGCAGCGGTAGCAGAGGATGCAGCGCTCCCGGTCGATGGCCACGAGCGGCGAGAGCTCGATCGGCTTCTTGAAGTGGCGCTTCGGCTCGATGAAGCGCGACCGTCCGGCCCCCCACCCGTACGAGATGTCCTGCAGCGGGCACTCGCCGCCCTTGTCGCACACCGGGCAGTCCAGCGGGTGGTTCACCAGGAGGAACTCCACGACAGCGTTCTGCGCGCGCTTGACCTGCTCGGAGGTGGTGATCACCACCATGCCGTCCTTCACCGCCGTGGAGCAGGCGGTCTGGAGCTTGGGCATGCCCTCGATCTCGACGAGGCACATCCGGCACGCGCCGACCGGCTGCCCGAGCTTCGGCTCGTAGCAGAAGACCGGGATCTCCACGTCGCCGTACTTGGCGGCGTCGACCAGCATCGAGCCCTCCGGCGCGGACACCTCCTGGCCGTCGATCTCGAACGTGATGAGGCGCTGGCTCGGCTTCGGCATCCCGGTCCCCTACGCGGCGGTGCTCCCCACCGCCTCGTCGGCCCGGCCGCCGTGCGCGGCCAGCGGCAGCCCGCCGTTCCGCCGCCGCGCCTGCTCGATGTGCTCCTCGAACTCGTCGCGGAACTTCTCGATCATCGACCCGACGGGCATGGCCATCGAGTCGCCCAGCACGCAGAGGCAGTTGCCGATGATGTTGGTCTGGACGTCGGCCATCACGTCCAGGTCGGCCGGCGTCGCCTCCCCGGACTCCACGCGCTCGAGCATCTTCACCGTCCAGTTGGTGCCCTCCCGGCACGGCGTGCACTTCCCGCACGACTCGTGCCGGTAGAACTCCGCCAGCCTGAGGGCGAGCGACACGATCGACTGCGAGTCGTCCACCACGATGATCGAGCCAGAGCCGAGCATCGAGCCGGCCTCGGCCATGGTCTCGAAGTCATACGAGAGGTCGAGGTCCTTCTCGACCAGCACCGGCGCCGACGACCCGCCGGGGAACCAGCACTTCACGCGCCGGCCCTCCGGCGGCCCTCCGGCCAGGCCGTACACGATGTCGCGCGAGGGCATGCCCAGTTCGATCTCGTAGTTGCCGGGCCGGCGCACGTTGCCGGACACCGACACGATCTTGGTCCCGGTCGACTTCTCGGTGCCGACCGACTTGAACCACTCGGCGCCGTTCTCGATGATCGCGGGGACGTTGCAGAGCGTCTCGACGTTGTTGATCAGGGTGGGGCCCTGATAGAGGCCGGCGTTGGCCGGGAACGGCGGCTTCAGCCGCGGGTTGCCACGCTTGCCCTCGAGCGAGTCGGGCAGGGCGGTCTCCTCGCCGCAGATGTAGGCGCCGGCGCCGCGGTGGAGCACGAGCGAGATGGAGTGCTCCGAGCCGAGGATGCGCTCGCCGACGTAGCCCTTGTCGTAGGCCTCCCGGATCGCACGGTCGAGGATCTCGGCCTGGAGCTCGTACTCGCCGCGGATGTAGATGAAGGCGCGGTTGGCCCCGGCCGCCGCCGCGCCGATCAGGATGCCCTCGACGAGCTGGTGGGGGTTCCTCTGCAGCAGCAGCCTGTCCTTGAAGGCGCCCGGCTCGGACTCGTCCGCGTTGCAGCAGAGGTACTTGTCCATCGACCCCTTTGGGAGGAAGCTCGCCTTCTTGCCCATGGCGAAGCCGGCGCCGCCGCGGCCGCGCAGGCCGGACTCCTCGAGCTCGTGGAGCAGCTCGTCCGGCTCCATCTCGAGCAACGCCTTGCGCAGCGCCTTGTAGCCGCCGATGCGCTCGTAGCCGTCGATCGTGGCGAGGTCCGTCTCGCCGAAGTGCTTGAGGAGGCGGAGCTCGTCGAGGGCGATGGCTGCCTAGGCCCGCCCTCCCCACGGCAGGCGGTAGTCCGAGTCCTCCAGGCCGCGCCCGGGTAGCGGCGTCCGGCCCTCCCTGATCGAGGCCACGATCTCCGGGGCGTCGCTCGGGTCGAGCGGGCCGATGTAGCGGCCGTCCACGGACGCGATCGGCGCCATGTCGCAGGCGCCGAGGCACTCGAACTCGCGCACCTCGGTGTCCTCGAGTCCGGTCACCCTCGCCTCCTCGGCGATCGCGTCGTACACGCGCTTCGCGTGCACCACGTGGCACGCCACCCCCGTGCAGACGAAGACGTGGCGGCGCCCGACCGGCTGCTCGTTGAGCTGGTCGTAGAAGCTCGCCACCGACGACAGGTACGACGGCGTGACCTGCATCACGGCGGCCACCTGACGCAGGGCCTCGGGCGAGCACCAGCCATACCGCGCCTGCGCCGCGTGGAGCGCCGGGATGGTGGCGGAGCGGCGGTCGGGATAGAGCGCCATCAGCCGCTCGATCTCTTCCCGGAAGTCGTCGGGGACCTCGACCTCGGCGGGATCCGGAACCGTCGCGGGGTCGCCCATCCGCTCGCCGGTTCCAATCCGGTCCGGCGCCGCCGGGCCCTCCGGTATCCGATCGATATCCGGAACGCCCCGATCGTCCGCGTCGTTCACCGGTCGATCCCTCCGAGGATCGGGTCCAGCATCGCTATGCCCGCGATCAGGTCGGCGATCAGCCGGCCCTCGGCCATGTGCCGGAGCGACTGCAGGTTCACGAACGAGGGGTCGCGCATGTGCACCCGGGCCGGCTTCGCGGACCCGTCGGCCAACACGAAGCAGCCGAGCTCCCCGCGCGGCGACTCGATCGCCGCGTACGTCTCGCCGGGCGGCACGCGGAAGCCCTCGGTCACGAGCTTGAAGTGGTGGATGAGCGCCTCCATGCTGGTGGCGAGCTCGTGCCGCGGCGGTAGCGCGACCTTGCGGTTGTCCGTGATGTAGGGACCCTCGGGCAGCCCGTCCAGCGCCTGCTCGACGATCTTCACGGACTCGCGCATCTCGGCCATGCGGACCCGGTAGCGGTCGTAGTGGTCGCCCCTCGTCCCGATCGGGACCTTGAAGTCGAAGTGGTCGTACGACGAGTAGGGCATTGCCTTGCGCAGATCCCACGGATGCCCGGCCGCGCGCAGGAGCGGACCGGTCACCCCCAGGCCGAGGAGCGTGTCGAGCGGCACCTCGCCCACGTTGCGCAGCCGCTGGAGCAGGATCTCGTTGCGATTCAGGATCGCCTCGTACTGGTCGATGCGCGACGGCATCTCCGCCAGGAACTCGCGGCACTTGCGGTCGAAGCCCGGCGGGAGGTCCTCGATCACCCCACCCACCTGGATGTAGCGCGTATGCAGGCGCTGCCCACCGGACATCTCGAAGAGGTCGAGGATCTTCTCCCGGTCGCGCAGGGCGTACCAGAGCATCGAGATGGCGCCCAGGTCGAGGGCCGAGGTGCCGAGCCAGAACAGATGGCTGGCGATGCGCCCCAGCTCCATGTGGATCACGCGCAGGTACTGGGCGCGGGGCGGGACCTCCTCGTCCAGCATGCGCTCCACCGCCATGCAGAAGACCTGCGCGTTGAAGTAGTACGAGAGGTAGTCCATCCGCTCCACGAACGGGATGACCTTCCAGTACTGCTGGTCCTCGCAGCTCTTCTCAATTCCGGTGTGGACGTAGCCGATGATCGGCGTGATCGAGCGCACCACCTCGCCCTCGAGCGTGAGCAGCAGCCGCAGCACCCCGTGGGTGGCCGGGTGGTGCGGCCCCATGTTGATCGTGAAGAGCTCGGTCTCGGGCTCCACCGCCGTGCCGTACACCGGGGCGCCCGGCGCCGGCATCCGCTCGAGCGTGACCGAGCGCTCCCTTTCGCGGTAGGGAACGTCTAGCGGGCGCTCGCCCTCCACCCCCGTCGCGGGCGCCTCGTCACTCATACCAGCGCGGGACCTCGTGCTCGTTGAAAGTGAAGAGGACGGGCTCGCCGCCCATCGGGAAGTCGCGCCGCTGGGGGAAGCCCTGGTAGTCCTCGGGCATGAGGATCCGGCGGGGGTCCGGGTGGCCGTCGAAGACCACGCCGAACATGTCGTAGGCCTCGCGCTCCTGGAAGTCGGCGCCGGGGAACAGGTCCACCACCGACTGGATGTTCGGGTCCTCCACGCCCACCCGCGTCTTCACGCCCAGCCGGTCGGTCCGCTCCAGCGAGAGGAGCTGGTAGTGGACGCCCAGACGCGGCTCCTGCGGGAAGTAATCGCAGCCGTGGAGACTCATCAGGAGCTCGAACGGCTGATCGGCGTCGTCGCGCAGGTGGGCCAGCACGTCGTGCACCGCTGGCGGCGCGAGCTCGAGGGTGGCCTCGTCCCGGAAGTAGTGCGTGCCGGTCACCGCGCCGTCGCCGAAGCGGTCGCGCACCTCGGCGGCGATCAATTCCAGACCGGTGGCGTCAGGCAAGCTCGGTGCCCTGTTCCTCTGTGCCCTCTGCCCGGTAGCGCTCCCGCCAGCCGAGGTCGGGCTGCCCCTTGATCTTGTTCTGCAGCTTGATGATCCCGTACATGAGCGCCTCCGGCCGGGGCGGGCAGCCCGGGATGTACACGTCCACCGGCATGAACTTGTCGGCGCCCTGGACGACCGCGTAGTTGTTGAACATCCCGGCGCTCGACGCGCAGGCGCCCATCGAGATCACCCACTTGGGCTCGAGCATCTGGTCGTAGATACGGCGGATGATCGGCGCCATCTTGACCGAGACTCGGCCCGACAGGATGATCATGTCCGCCTGGCGCGGGGAGGCCCGGAAGACCTCGGCGCCGAAGCGGGCGGCGTCCATCCGCGGCGATCCGACCACGCTGATCATCTCGATCGCGCAGCATGCGAGCCCGAAGGTGAGCGGCCACGGCGCGTTGGCCCGTGCCCAGTTCTGCGCCCTCTCGAGCGTCGTGAGGCCGACCCGCTCCTGCAGGTATTGCTCGAGGTCGGCGCCCTCCAGCTCGCCGCGGAGCATCTGCCGCGCGCGCAGCTGCCGGATCCTCAGGTCGCCGCCCCCATCGATGCGCTGGCGCGTCACTTCCACTCGAGCGCACCCCTCCGCCAGACGAAGACGAACGCCACGAACAGCAGCACGATGAACACGATCGTCTCCGCGAGCGCGAACGTCCCGAACGCCCGCAGCCCCACGGCCACGGGGTAGAGGAAGATCACCTCGATGTCGAACAGGATGAAGAGCATCGCGATCAGGTAGAAGCTGATCCCGAAGCGGAAGCTGGAGGTGACCTCCGAGGGGAGGCCGCACTCGTACGGCTCCTCCTTTACCTTGCTCGGCCGGCGCGGACCGAGCACCCTGTTCAGGTAGGTGAAGAGGCCGCCGACGCCCGAGCCGAGCGCGATGAAGACCAGGGCGGGCAGGTAGCTCTTCAGCATCGAGGCGCCGGTTTATATACCCGCTTGTGACAAGTTGCTACATAGTGCGAAAGGGCGCTTGTTGAGAGGGATCCACGAGGTCCTGGGCATCGCCGTACTGGCCTCGAGCGCCCTCGCCGGCGCATGGGGCGCGATGGCCTGGAGGAGGCAGAGCCCGTCGACGATCTTCTGGTACCTGCTGCGCGCGGCGCAGGTGATCGTCGTCGCCGAGGCCGTGGTTGGGCTGATCCTCGCCGCGCAGGGGAAGCACGTCGCCGCGATCCACTACGTCTACGGGATCAGCCCGCTCGTCGTGTCGCTCTTCAGCGAGGGCGCGCGCATTACGGTAGCGTCGGCCACGGTCGCCGAGGTGGGCGACGTGGAGGCGCTGGAGCGCCGGGAGCAGGTCCTGCTCGCGCGCAGGATCGTGCTCCGCGAGATCGGGGTGATGACGATCGGGGCCATCCTGATCGTCACGCTCGGCCTGCGGGCGATCGCCACGGGGAGCTGAGCTGCCCGGCGGAGGGGCTTAAGGGGAGAGGCGCCCCGACGCCGGGTCTGATCGCCGCCGATGAGGACGGCCGCCGTAAAGCGTCAATGCTGCGGATCGACCGCCCAGCCCGGCGCCGGGGCTTCAACGGATTCGTCCCCCTCGCCACGTTTCCTGCTGTTACGTCGAAGGCCCGGACAGCCCGGGATAACATGCCGCGCCATGCCTCGGGCCGCCGCAGCACTCGCTTGCGCCGCCGCCGTGATGGGCCTGGCGGGATGCGGGCAGGGGAAGATCGAGGTGCCAAAGCAGGACGCCGCACTGCACCACGGCGCCGAGCTCTTCTACGAGCGCTGCTCCGGATGTCACACGCTCGACGCGGCCAACGCGCGGGGCTCGCGGCCAGCGGGCAAGG
Organism: Actinomycetota bacterium; assembly: GCA_005883295.1. Classification (GTDB taxonomy): domain Bacteria; phylum Actinomycetota; class Thermoleophilia; order Solirubrobacterales; family Thermoleophilaceae; genus AC-37. The sequence goes on along the minus strand of VAWV01000068.1, from coordinate 2,692 downwards.
TTGGAGGTTCCGAGCGGACGGACGGCCCCAACTTCAACATCCGCAAGGAGAACCGTGACGACGTGCTGTTCGCCATCCGGAACGGGGGGTTCTCCGGCGCGATCATGCCGGCCAACGTGGTGGTCGGGCGGGACGCGCAGGACGTGGCGCTGTTCGTGGAGCGCTACGCGGGCCAGAAAGCGCCCTCGACGGGCGGTACGAGGCCGAGCGGCGGCTCCGGCCGCAAGTAGCCGCCGCGGCTTCCCGTGCTCGACCTGAAGCTCGTCCGCGAGGATCCCGACCGGGTTCGCGCCGCGCTCGCGCGCCGTGGCCGGGCGGATGCCGTCGACGAGCTGCTCGAGCTCGACGCGCGCCGCCGCGAGCTCCTGCCGCGGGTGGAGGGCGAGCGGGCCGCGCAGAACAAGGCGGGGGAGGCGATCGCCGAGGCCAAGCGGTCGGGTGCCGACGCGTCAGAGGAGATCGAGGAGATGCGCGCCGTGAAGGCGCGGATCGACCAGCTCCAGGGCGACGTGGAGGGAGTCGAGCAGCGCCTCGACGCGCTCATCGCGTCGCTCCCCAACCTCCCCGCCGACTCGGCGCCGGACGACGAGGAGGTGCTGCGCGAGGTGGGGGAGGGCGGCCGGACGGGCCGCGACCACCTCGAGCTGCTCGACGGGCTGGTGGACATGGAGGCCGGCGCAAGGCTGTCGGGGTCGCGGTTCGCGTACCTGCGCGGCCCGCTCGTGCTGATCGAGCTCGCGCTGGTGCGCTGGGCGATCGAGCTGCTGTCCGAGGAGGGCTTCGAGCCGGTGGTTCCACCCGTGCTCGTGCGCGAGGAGGCGCTGTTCGGCACCGGCTTCCTGCCCGACACCGAGCAGCAGATCTACGAGCTCCCCCAGGACGATTTGTTCCTGTCAGGGACGTCCGAGGTCGCCCTGGCGATGCTGCACGGCGGCCAGATCCTGGACGCCGAAGCGTTGCCCCGCCGCTACGCGGGGTTCTCCACATGCTTCCGCCGCGAGGCCGGCGCGGCCGGAAAGGACACGCGCGGGATCTTCAGGGTGCACCAGTTCGACAAGGTCGAGATGTTCTCGTTCGTGGAGCCCGAAGAGTCCGAGGCCGAGCACGAGCGCCTGCTCGCGATCGAGGAGCGGATCTTCACGGCGCTCGAGATCCCCTACCGGGTGGTGAACATCGCCGCGTCCGACCTCGGCGCGTCGGCGGCGAAGAAGTACGACCTGGAGGCGTGGCTTCCGGGACAGGATCGCTACCGCGAGGTCACGTCCTGCTCGAACACGACCGAGTACCAGGCCCGCCGGCTCGGCGCCCGCTACCGGCCGGAGCGGGAGGCGCCGCCCAGGCACCTGCACACGCTGAATGGAACCGCGGTGGCCGTCGGACGCACGATCATCGCCATTGCCGAGAACCACCAGCGCGACGACGGGTCGATCGCGGTGCCCGACGTACTGCACGGCTTCGGGGCGCCAGCGGAAATCGCCGCGGCCGAGAGCTAGCCTCGTCTAACTGGAGGGGTGGCAGAGCGGTTGAATGCGCCGGTCTTGAAAACCGGTAGGGGCCATCTCGGTCCCTCGTGGGTTCGAATCCCACCCCCTCCGCTCGAGCAGCCAAGCATTCGATGCCCACGGGTGTCCGCGATGCGTGAGAGCGCGAACTTCTGTCGGTCCCGGGGAGCTTCTGTCGGTCCCGCGTCGACGTCGTTACGGCGCGCTCATCCAGCGGCGGGCAGTCGTGAAGAGAGCGGCCCCCTCACGCGGCCAGCGCCGATCGATCGGCGGCTGCTTCGAGCTCCGCTACGACGCGCGGGTCGAACTGTGAACCGGCGTTGGCGCGGAGCTCGCAGATCGCCTGCTCGGCTGACATGGCGCGCCGGTAGGGGCGGTCGGACGTCATTGCCTGATACGCATCGCAGGCCGCGATGATGCGGCTCGCGAGCGGAATGCGCTCGCCGCTCAGGCCGTTCGGATAGCCGGTCCCATCCCAGCGTTCGTGATGGAAGCGAACGATGCCGGCGACGACCTCGAGCCCCGGCACGCAGGCAAGCAGCTCCGCGCCCCATTCGGGATGATGGTTGATCACGGCCCGCTCGCGCGCTGTGAGGGGACCTGGCTTCGCCAGGATGGAGTCGGGCACCCGGATCTTTCCGACATCGTGAAGCGGCGCCGCGAGCCTGAGCTCGGCTAGCTCGGGCCGCGCGGCCTCGAGTGCCCGCCCGACGGTGCAGGCGATGGCGACGATCCGGTCTGAGTGCTCGGCGGTATAGGGGTCGTGCTCGCTGATCATCTCGGCGAAATCGCCCACGGTCCCGCAGGAGTCGGTCACTAGCTCGTTGCGCGTGTGCGCATGCCGAACCGCTGCGCCGGCGACGGCTCCAAGAGTCGCGAGGACGTCGAGCTCGCGCCGCGTGAAGCAGCGCGTCGGGACGGTGCTGCGAACAGAAAGGGCACCCCGAACGACACCGTCCCAGTGAAACGGCGTCGCGGCGCTGACGGGAGAATCCAACCGCTCGGCGCGCTCCGGCACGCGGCTACCGACCAGTTCGTCACCCATGCCGCTCGACGCGGCGAGAATCGTCTGCCTCGGATCGCTGCGGTCGCGGACGAAGATGCTGCTCCGCTCCGTGCCGAGGACGTCGGACGCCTGCTTGGCGAGACGATCCAACACGATCGCTACGTAGCCGCTCTCCACCAATGCG
>VAWV01000247.1 GCA_005883295.1 Actinomycetota bacterium | reverse complement strand
CCACCCAGCGCCACCGGCGCAACGGCCATCACAGCACCGGTCGCGACGGCCTGACGCAGCCGCCCACGAAGCCCGATCATCTTGAGCACCCCCCTGCCCATTGCCCCCCTCTTGAAGGCCCGGGGTGTTACCAGAGCCGCGGGGCGCTGTCAACCGGCAGCGTCGGCGCGGTGGTCCGCGGGATCGCCTGCTCAGCGGGTGACCCCGGTATCACTACTCACGGCATGACAGAGCAGGGAAGCGCCCTCGCGTCGGCTCGGGCTCAGGTCGCCGCCGTGCGGGACGATCCGAGGGGCCGTCTTGCGTTGATCACGCGGACATACCATGGGCCAACGGGCCGGGCCCCGCATCATCTGCCGTTTCGGCGCGCGGCGCTCTCCTTCATGCGCTGGCAGGAGCGCCGCGGCGTGCTCAACGCGCTCGACGCGCCGGTCCCCGGCAGCGCTTGGTGGCGGGGGGTCAACGAGCGCCTGCTGCGGGATGGATGCGAATCGGTCGCCCTCGCCGGCGGCCTCGCCGGGGAGCCCTCGTCCCGGGCCGTGCGGCTGTGGCTTGCATTCATCGAGACACCGACCGCGCGCAACTGGTACCGAGCCCACAACGCGAGCATCGTGGGCGCCTACCTGGAGCATCGGGAGCTCGCCGAAGCAGAGAGCGCGGCGGAGCGCTTCTTCATGAACGTCGCGCTCGGCCGTGTCCTCTATGCCCACGCGCTTGTTGGGGCGCCGCGCCTGGCTGTAGGGCGATTCGCCCCGCTCGGCCGCGTGCTCGGCGATCCACGGCTCGGGATGGCCGGGGCCTTCCTCTCGCTCCGGCGCGTGCTCCCCTACCGCTATCCGCTCACGCGCGATGTCGAGGCCTACATTGCCGACGAGCAGGATCTCGGTCGGCTGCTCGACTACGCCGTGATCGTCCCGCGGCTACAGCGCGTGTACGAGTGGTCCGCGGAGGAGCTTCGCGAGCCACGCCTGCTCGAGCTGGTTCGTGACGGCAACCCGGTCTACGCGTGGCCCTTCGAGAAGCGGCACGTGTGGCGCTCCGCCCACATGCCACTGGCGGGGCGCATTCTCGAACGAGCCACGAAGGCCCAGTGAAGCCGGCGCGCGCTAGCGATCGCGTCCGCGACTGCTGCCGCTCCGCCTATCGAGCGGGCGTCGGTTGGGCCCGGTACACCAGCTCGCCCGCGAGCCAGGTCCGGTCGACACGCAGCTCGTCGATGTGCTCCGGATCGGTGAACAGCGGGTCCCCCGACAGCGCCACGAGATCGGCGCGCTTGCCCGGCTCGAGCGTGCCGGTCTCGGACTCGACGCCGAGCGCCCGTGCGGAGCCCGCGGTGTACGCGCGCAGCGCTCGCTCGACTTCGATCGCCTGATCCGGCCGGTACACATCGCCCGACTGCGTCCGCCGCGTCGCCGCGGCCTTCACCGCAGCCAGCACGTCGTAGCCCGACACCGGGTAGTCCGAGCTGCCCGCCACCTCGACGCCCGCGGAAGCGAGGTCTGCGAACGCGAGCGCGTCGAGGCTCGGCGGCAGCGGGCTGATGGCGATCTGGTCTCCGACGTCGTAGACGAAGTGAGGCTGGATCACTGCGATCGTCCCGGAGTCCGCGATCCGGCGCGGCTGGCCTCGCTCAAGGAAGATCGCGTGCTCGATACGCGGGGCGCCCGGCAGCTCCGACAACCGCGGGCGAGAGCGCTCGATGGCGGCCAGCGCCCGGGACACCGCCTCGTTCCCGATTGCGTGACATGCGATCTGGAGTCCGTGTTGCGCGCCGCTTGCGACGGCCTGGTCGAGCGCGTCCTCCTCCCAGAACAGCATGCCGACATGAAGCAGACCGTCGCGCCCACGTCGCGGCGTCGGCGAACGCGTCGCCGCCCGCAGCGCCGCCAAGCCCGCGCCACCGACCGCCTTCCGCAGCTGGCCGCCGACCGATCCGACCACCGCGCGGATCGAGAAGCACAGGGCGCAGCGCTCCGATCCGTCCATGAAAAGCTTCGCCGGTCCCGTCGGTGTCACCGGCGGCCCGTCGCCGGTCGGTCCGCTCTCGATCCGCGCCTCGATCAGCGATCCGGCCGAGACCGGCATGCGGTGGACGGTGATCGGTAGGCGGCCCTCTCGTGCTGCCCGGTCGTACAGGTCGTCGAAGGACGGCGGCACCGCCGCGTCGCCGACCCGCACGATCCCGTGCGCGAGCAGATCACGGCCGTGCGCCTCGCACTCCGCGAGCCACGCGTCCGCGGCGGTCTCGAGCAGCGACTCGCGCGACCGGGCTTCCGCGACGTAGAAGGCCTGCTCTGCGACCTCGCCGGTCAGACCCCGCCGGTCGCGCACCAGCGCGCCGTTCCGCGGGTCTGGAGTCGATGCATCCCAGCCCATCGCCTCGAGCCCGCGCGCGTTGAGGACGCCCTCGTGGAAGCTGAACGCAGCGAGGAGCACAGGCCGGTCCGCGCAGACGCTGTCGATCTCCTCCGCACGTGGCGGCCGCCCTTCGCGGAGCTTGGCGGGGTCGTAGCCCTGGGCGCGCACCCAACCGGAGTCGCGCTCTCGCGCGGCCTGCTCGACTCGCGTCAGCAGCGCCTCCATTGAGCTTCCCGGCGGCAAGTGGAGGTCGGGCATACGGCGGTCGAAGGCCGCGAGGCAATAATGGTGATGCGCGTCGATGAACCCTGGCAGGAGGCAGAGCCCGTCGAGCTCCACGCGCTCGGCACCTTCACCCAACGTCGTGGTCACCTCAGCTGCCGAGCCCACCGCGGCGATGCGGCCGTCGAGCACGCCCACCGCCTCAGCCCGTGAGTTCCGCGGATCCATCGTCAAGACTGTTGACGGCAGTAGCACGGCCCCGGGCACGGCGAAATCCTCCCACGAGTGGCGATCGACCCGCCCGCGCTAGAGGGCGGTTCGAGTGCCGCACATCACTCCGTCGCGGAGATGCTCGAAAACCGGACAACGGAGCGGAATTCGGCGGAAGGTGAGCGAGGGGACTCGAACCCCCGACCGCCTGGACCACAACCAGGAGCTCTACCAGCTGAGCTACGCCCACCAGGGACGAGCGGAATCTAGCACCGGGACCCGCTCCATCCGTGGGGAAACGGCCGCTCAGCGAGTGATCGGGACCGTCTGGGTCGAGACGGCCTCGACGACCTCCTCGGTCTCCGTCTCGAGCTCGTCGCGCGCGCAGATGATCCGGAACGCGCCAGTTCCGAGCGATGGATCCGGGCGGATCGGCAGGCCCCGAATCGAGTCCCAGCCCAGCCGCTCGACCTCGAACGGGTTCATCGCGACCGCGACCGCTG
>VAWV01000246.1:3558-5188 GCA_005883295.1 Actinomycetota bacterium | reverse complement strand
GCTTGGCGAGTGCGACGCCCGCGAGGATTGTGATGACCAGGTCTGCGGTGAAGCGAAACCGCGGGTATCCGTAGCCGGTCACGCTCATCGTGAGCGCGAGGAGCGGCGGTACCCCGAGTGGCCAGAGCAGCGCGCGTCGTCGGCGCATGAGAACGGCCCCGTATACGGCCAGCGGAACGAGCAGCCAGAAGCATGCCTGCCCGGCGGCCTCGACCCATCGCACACGGCCCTCCGCCAGGTCCACCTGTTGCGCCGGCCGCCACAGGTCGAGCGTGCGCATGATGCGCACCGGAACGACGACTGCCAGCAGGCGGCCGGGATGCCGCCGCGCGTAGCGGATGCCCTCTGCGGCCCATTTGGCAGATTGTTTTGCCTCGTTCGGCGAGCTGATCGGCGAGCGGCAGTTCACGCTCCAGAAGCCGAGGAGTGTGCCGTGGTAGGTGGGAGCGCAGTTCGCGCCGTTGATGAGCGTGCCATCGTTTGTCGAGACCGGAACCAGGCGGTGGAATGCGGAGGCGTTTCGGATCGTCCACGGGGCCAGCGCGACGACGGCCGCAAGGACCGCTGCACCAAGCCGGAGCCCGCGACCGCTGGTCGGGCGCCATACGGCCGGCAGCGCGAGGAGGAGTATCAGCAACAGTCCTTCCCCGCGCGTCAAAGCTGCCAGACCGATCAGCGCGCCTAGAACACCGGCGCGCCACGCCGTCGGTCTGCCGCGAACCCAGATCGCGGCAAGCAGGGCCGCTAGGGCGAGCAGGCCGAACAGCGTCTCGCTGAGCATCGAGCCGTCGGCCGCGACGAGAAGCGGATGCACGGCCGCAACGCAACCTGCGAGGAGCCCTGCACGATCACCGGCCAGACGGCGTCCGAGCAGCCCGATGAGCCCCACGGTGATTGCCCCGAGCGTCGCACTTACCAATCGGAAGGCGACTATGGAACCGCTTCCGAGCTTGGTGACGAACGCGAGCACCAGCGGCCAGAGCGGGGGGTGCTCCGCGGTGGGCACGACGCGATGAAAGTGTTCGAGCGAGAAGGGCTGTATGAACCCGCGGCCGGCAGCGATGAGGTTTGCCAGGTCGTGGAAGTAGATCGAGTCTCCGGCCGGCCCTGGCGAATATCGATCGCCGGCGAGTCCGATCACGTACGCGATTCGCAGGCTGAGCGCGGCTAGCACGATCACTGCCAGCCGTCTCGCGAAGCGGTCTCGACCAAGGGCACGAATGAGGCTCAGCGTGCCCCGCACAGGCGCCATCCGGGATCTATGCTCGCACTACGCGAGGCCGAGCGCCGAGCGCGCCGCGATCCGGCCCATCACGAGCGCCGAGGCGAGCCCGCTCGCGTAGCCGCCGGTGGCGATCCCGCCGGCGTCGCCGCCGGCGGCGAAGACGCCGTCCGCCACGCGCCCGTGCTCGTCGATCCGCAGCCCGCCGAGGGTGGACGTGATGCCGGCCACGGTCTCGATTCTCACCGAGCGGCTGGACCGCTCCACGGGCGCGCCGGTACTCGCGGCGGCCTCGACCATCTCGCCGACGGTCCGGCCCCGCACGCGCTCGGCGAGCGCCGACCCGTGGACCTCGAACCACGCACGCGCGCGAGGCTGCCTGGCCGTCCACTGCACCACGTCGATCTC
>VAWV01000246.1:0-3452 GCA_005883295.1 Actinomycetota bacterium | reverse complement strand
GCTGCCAGCCCCAGCCTGAGGCCGTCGCCCGCGCTCCACGGTGCGGCCCGCAGCATCAGGTGATCGGCCTCGGGGGTTACGTGCTGGCGGACCAGCTCGCGGTCGGCCTGGAAGCCGCCGGTCGCGAGCACGACCGGACCCCGGTCCGGGAGCTCGTTCAGCGGGGCGCCGAGCCTCACCTCGGTGCCCGCGGCCCTCAGGAGCGCGTCGGTGAGCGATCGCGGATCGAATCGAACGCCTGCGGTGCGCGGGTTGCCGGTCTCGCGCGCCACCACGTGCGCGCCGAGCGACTCGAGCCAGCGGAGGTCCCGGTCCAGGTTCTCGAAGACGGGACGCTGGAGGGCGGGGTCGCCGTCCGGGCACTCGGCGCGGAACCGGTCGAAGTCGCGGTAGCGCCAGACCACGCCGCTCGACAGGAGCATCGAGCCGCCCGCGCGGTCGCCTCGCTCGACGATCGTCACGCTGGCCCCGAGCGCCCGCGCCTCGGCCGCGGCCGCAAGGCCGGCCATGCCGGCACCCGCGACCAGGAGATCCGTCACCTAGACCAGGGAGAAGCTCGGCTTGTGCTCGACGTACTCGAGCTTGATCCCGTCGGGTCCCATCACGAAGACCGCGATCGTGTTCTCTGCGTCCACGAAGTCGGCGATCTCCAGGCCGCGGCTCTCGGCCTCGTCGCTCACCGCCTGGGCCGAGTCCACGAGCAGGGCCAGGTGGTTGAGCAGCGGGCGCTCTCCGCCGCCCGCGTCGCCCACCTCGAGGAGCAGCGACTTCTCGGCCACGGCCAGCCGCTCGCCGTCCTCCTCGAATCCGAGCGCGAGGAGCTCTCCGCGTGCGCGCGCCGGGTCGGGGACGCGCAACAGCACGTGGCTCAGGTCGTACTCGACCTGGGGCGACTCCCGGCGCTCGAGCCCCAGGCCCAGCCCCTCGGGGCCCTCGAAGGCGACGAGGTCGTCGGAGTGGCGTTCACGCGGCAGGTCGTTCGGCAGGGCCGCGACGGCCGAGTCGAGGTCGGAGACCGCGAGCACCACGCGCCCGAGCACGCCGGGCTCGCGCGGCCCCTCGGCGTCGAAGAGCGTGATCTTCCCGAGCCGGGCGTCGGCGCCGACGAGCGTGAAGTTGCCGGTGCGCTCGATCTCGTGCATCCCGAGGTGGTCGCAGAGGAACGCGGCGAGGGTGTCGCGGCCGGCCACCCAGAGGGCCACGTGGTCGAGCGCCGTTGGAGCAATCTCCGCCATGAGGCGGCAAACGTAGCGAAGCCGTTCGCGCGGCCCCCAGGCTCGGCGCGCGTGCCTATGATCGACCCGTGGCCGCCGGCGACAACCGCGAGCTGTTCCTGATCGACGGGAACAGCCTCGTATACCGCGCCTTCTACGCCCTGCCGGAGACGATCGCGACCTCCAAGGGCGTCCCCACCAACGCGATCTTCGGCTTCGCCTCGATGCTGGTGAAGATCCTCACCGAGTACGGGCCCAAGACCACCCTGGTGGTCTGGGACGCGGGCCAGTCCGGCCGCCGGGAGATCTCGGCCGAGTACAAGGCCGATCGCAAGGAGCGACCCGACCTCCTGTCGGAGCAGTGGCCGCAGATGGAGCCGCTGGTGGAGGCCTTCGGCTACCGCAACGTCAAGGTCGCCGGCTACGAGGCGGACGACGTGATCGCCACGCTCGCGGGGAAGGCGCGCGCGGAGGGCATCGAGGTGATGGTCGTTACCGGCGACCGCGACAGCTTCCAGCTGATCGAGGACGGCGTACGCGTGATGGCCACGAGCCGCGGCATCACCGAGACCAAGGTCTATGACCGCGAAGCGGTGATCGAGCGCTACGGCATCCCGCCCGAGCTCATCCCCGACTTCTACGGACTCAAGGGCGACACCTCGGACAACATCCCGGGCGTCCCGGGGATCGGCGACAAGACGGCGTCCGAGCTGCTGCAGCGCTTCGGGAGCCTGGAGGCGGTGCTCGAGAGCATCGACCAGGTCTCGGGCGCCAAGCGCAAGGAGAACCTCACGAACCACGCCGAGGACGCGCGCATCTCCAAGCAGCTCGCCACGGCAGTGCGAGATGTCGACGTCGACATCGACCTGGCCGAGCGCCTGGGCGAGCCGCCCGACCGCTCCCGCCTGCGCGAGTTCTTCCGCGAGTTCGAGCTGCGCGCACCGCTGGAGCGGCTCGAGGAGGCGCTCGGCGAGGACGGCGCCGTTCCCGAGGAACGGCCCGAGAAGGTGATCGAGGCGCGGGCGGTCGAGGCGTCGCCCACGGAGCTGGCGGGCCTGGACGGCGAGGCCGCGACGCTCGCAGCGGAGCGGCCCGCGCGCCCGGAGGAGGAGCAGGCGGTGGGGCCGGAGCCCACGCTGCGGTTCGCCGGGTACGCGGGCGGGGACGTGATCACCGGGGAGGCGGAGACCCTGGCCGCGATCACGCTCGCCTGGGGCGACCGCCCGCTCGTGGCCCACGACTGGAAGACGCTCGCGGCCTCCGAGGAGCCGTGCGACGCGCCCCCACTGGCGCACGACACCATGGTTGCGGCCTACCTCCTCGACCCTGCGGGGCGGGCCTACCCGCTGCGGGAGCTCGTGGACCGCGAGGGAATCGGCGCCCGGATCGAGGGGGGCAACGGGCTCGCCGAGCGCGCGGTGGTCACGCGCGCGCTGGCCGAGCTCCAGGCGGGGGAGCTGGATCGCGAGGGCCTCACCCGGCTCTTCCACGAGGTCGAGCTTCCGCTGGTCGAGGTGCTGATCGACATGGAGCGCGCGGGCGTGAAGCTCGACACCAGGCTCCTCGGAGAGATCTCGGCCAAGGTCGAGGAGCGGATCGCCGCCCTCGAGCGCGAGATCTGGGACCTGGCGGGGGAGGAGTTCACGATCGGCTCGCCCCAGCAGCTGGCCGAAGTCCTCTTCAACAAGCTCGGGCTGTCCAGGAAGCGGCGCGGCAAGACCGGCTTCTCAACAGACGCGCGCGTCCTTCAGGCGATCCGCGGCGAGCACGAGATCGTGGAGAAGATCGAGACCTGGCGGGAGCTGACCAAGCTCAAGAGCACCTACATGGACGCGCTGCCCGAGCTCGTGGACGAGCGCGGCCGGCTCCACACCACCTTCAACCAGACGGCCACCACCACGGGCCGGCTGTCGAGCACCGACCCAAACCTCCAGAACATCCCGATCCGGACCGAGCTGGGCCGCGAGATCCGGGCCTGCTTCGTGGCCGAGGACGGCCACCGGCTGATCTCGGCCGACTACTCGCAGGTGGAGCTGCGAATCCTCGCGCACATCTGCGGCGAGCAGGTGCTCAAGGAGATCTTCGCCCGCGGCGAGGACGTGCACGCGGCCACCGCGGCGGAGATGTTCGGGGTCACGCCTGAGGACATCGACGCCGGGCTCCGGTCGAAGGCCAAGATGATCAACTTCGGAATCGTCTACGGGCTCTCCGCGTTCGGGCTCGCCGACCGGCTGGACA
>VAWV01000262.1 GCA_005883295.1 Actinomycetota bacterium | reverse complement strand
ACTCCTCGCCGCCCGACTCGTGGATGTGCCCGCACACCACGACACGCGGGTGCCGCTGCTCGACGGTCCTCAGGATCGACTCGCTGCCGAGCGCGCGCCGGCCGCCGTCGACGTGTCCCTTGGGCGGCGAGTGCACGACCAGCACGCAGTCGTCGGGGCAGCCTTCCAGCTTCGCTGCCGCCTCCTCCTCGGTCAGGTCGAAGCTCCACGGCCAGGGCGTGGTCGGGATTCCGCCGCCCAGCCCGAAGAACTCGACCCCGTCGATCTCGGTGGACTCACCGTGGAGCACGGTGGCGGCCTTCCAGCCGCGGCAGGCCTCGCGGAGGGCATCGTCGGTCTCGTTGTTGCCGGGCACGAGAACCGTGGGGGTCTCGACCACCACCAGCATCCGCTTGGCCTGCCTTCTGTCGCGATGGACGTCGCTGAACGCGAGCAGGCGCACGCCGCCTATGCGACTTGCGCCTCGTGCACCAGCCGGGCGAGCTTCTCCACCTTCGGGGCCACCTGGTCGCGCGGCTCCGGCCGCACGTACCAGACGAGCCTGTGAAAGCCGATCTCGGCGAGCCGCTCGATCGCCTCCGGGTCGCGCGGCGCGGCGGAGCCGGTGACCGGGATCTCGCCGCGACCTGCCTGGGCCGCCTTCTCCTGGAGCTCCTCCACCCGCCGGGCCATCTCGTCGGGGCTCGTGAGGCCGAGGTTCGGCATCCACTCGTCGCCAAAGGCCACCACGCGTTCGATGACCTTCTCCCCGTTGCCGCCGACCAGCACCGGCGGGTGGGGCTGCTGGAGGGGCTTGGGCCACGACCAGATCGGGTCGAAGTCCACGTGCTCGCCGTGGTACTCGGCCTCGTCCTGTGTCCAGATGGCCTTCATGGCCTCGATCCGCTCGCGCATCAGCGAGAAGCGGCGGTGGGGATCGGTCCCGTGGTTCTCCATCTCCTCCCGGTTCCACCCAGCCCCGACGCCGAACAGAAAGCGACCGTCCGAGAGGTGGTCCAGGCTCGCCACCTCCTTGGCCGTGGTGATCGGGTCGCGCTCCACCACGAGGCAGATCCCGGTGGCCAGCTTGATTCGCTCCGTCGCCTCGGCGACGGTCGCAAGGGCCACGAACGGGTCGTAGGTGTGGCTGTACTCGCGCGGCAGCTCGCCGCCGCCGGGATACGGGGTCCGCCGGCTGGCCGGGATGTGCGTGTGCTCGGGGAGGAAGAGCGACTCGAAGCCGTGCTCCTCTGCGATGCGTCCGAGCTCCGCCGGGCGGACCGCGTCGTCGGTGGGGAACATGGCCAGGCCGAGCTTCATGCGGCTTCGCTCAGCCCCTCGAGCTCACGCGTGCGGGAGAGGCGCTCGAGCGCCTTGGACTCGATCTTGCGGACGCCCTCGGCGGAGAGGCCCAGCCGGCGCCCGGTCTCGCGCAGCGGAGTGGGATTGTCGCCGTTGATCCCGTAGCGCAGCTTCACCACCTGCTGTTCCTGGTCCGGGAGCTTGGCGATCGCGTTCCGCAGGGCCTCCTCGCGGAGGGTGATCTCGACCTCCTCCTCAGTCTGGGGTCGGTCGCTGCCAAGAAGGTCGCCCAGCGGGGTCTCCTCCGCGTCGCCGACCGGCCTGTCCAGGCTCGTGACGGCGCGCGCCGAGTCCTCCAGCTCGTGCAGCTCGTCGACGGTGATCTCCGCGGCGGCTGCCACCTCCTCGTCCGTCGGATCGCGGCCGAGCTTGATGGCGAGCTCGCGCTCGGCCCGCGCCACCTTGCGCTCGCGCTGGCCGATGTGCACGGGCAGCCGGATGGTGCGGCCTTTGTTGGCGAGGCCGCGCTGGATCGACTCGCGGATCCAGAACGTCGCGTAGGTGGAGAACTTGTAGCCGCGCCGCCAGTCGAACTTCTCGGTGGCGCGGATCAGGCCCAGGATGCCCTCCTGGATCAGGTCGAGGAGGGGCATCTCGTTGCCCTGGTACTTCTTGGCGATCGACACCACGAGCCGGAGGTTGGAGTTGATCATCCGCTCCTTGGCCCGAAGGTCGCCCCGCTCGATCGCCTTGGCCAGCTCGACCTCCTCCTCGGCGGTCAGCAGCGGGTGCCGGCTCACCTCGTTCATGAACAGCTGGAGGGCGTCCGTCGTGGTGGTGGCCAGCTCGCCGTTGGCGTAGCTGGTGGGCTCGTTCCGCTCCTTGCCGCAGTCATCCGTGACCGGCAGGCCGCTCTGCTCGATCCGGTCGTGCAGCTCCTGGGCCTGGGCGTCGTCGAGATCGAGCTCCTGTACGACCTCGCTCAGCTCGGAGAGGTTCACGCAGCCGAGCTCCTCGCCGCGGTCCAGGAGCCGCTCGAGGCGCTGGTCGAGAGTGGGTGTGGTTGGTTCGCTCACAGTTCGAAAAAGTACCGTGCGAGAAACGATGCCCGGGGCAGAGCCAAACGACGCCACGCCGTTCCTACCCGACCGGCACTCCTTGAAGGCGCTCCGGGAGGCGGCCGCCGGGTGTCGCGGGTGCCACCTGTGGCGGCACGCGACCCAGACCGTGTTCGGGGAGGGGCGAAAGGCGTCGCGCGTGATGTTCATCGGCGAACAGCCAGGGGACAAGGAGGACCGAGCCGGAGCGCCGTTCGTCGGTCCCGCGGGGCGCGAGCTCGACCGCGCGCTCGAGGAGGTGGGCATCGACCGCGCCGACGTGTACGTGACCAACGTGGTCAAGCACTTCGCCTTCGAGGAGCGCGGCAAGCGGCGGCTGCACAGGACGCCCAAGCGGTTCGAGATCGAGGCCTGCAAGCCGTGGCTCGAGGAGGAGCTGCGCGTGGTGGACCCCGAGGCCGTGGTGCTCCTCGGCGCGACGGCGGGCAAGGCGCTGCTCGGCCCGTCCTTCCGGGTGACAAGGTCGCGCGGTCAGCCGATCGAGTCGGACCTGGCGCAGCTCGTCACAGCCACCGTCCACCCGTCCGCCATCCTGCGGGCGCCTGACGACGAGGCGCGCTATGCCGAGCGGCGTGCGTTCACCGAGGACCTCAGGATCGTGGCGAAGGTCCTGGCTTAGTGTCATTTAGCTTGTCCGCGTGCACGCGGGCGACATCCCGGGCTGGGTCCCCACCACCCCGGAGGAGATCGCCCGTCGCCGAGCAGCACGGCGTCGCGAGGAGAGGATCAGGCGTGCGCGCCTTCGCCGGAAGCGGACCCTCCAGACGGGCGCTATCGGTGGCGCTGTCGCGCTGCTTCTGATCGTCACGGGCGGGGCCGGCGGGCAGCGGCACTTCGAGCGCCGTGTCGGGGACTTGACCTGGGCTGCGGACTTCGGCGGCTCGCCCGCCTCGGTGGCGGGCGAGAACCGCGCGGCGGGCACCGGAGCGTGGCGGCTTCCCGGCGGGAGGGCCCGCGGCAGCATCGCCGGCTATCCGGCAGAGGAGAGCGTCAGGCCGGGCGAGGTCCAGCGCCTTTACGTGCGCGCGCTGGGGGCCAGGTGGGTGCGCGTCGACGTGTACCGGATGGGCTGGTACGGCGGCCGCGGCGGGCGGCTCGTGCTCGCTAGCCGGAGGCTCGCCGCGCGGCCCCAGCCCCCCTGCCTGCGCAGCCACCGGACCGGCCTCGTGGAGTGCCGCTGGCGCCCCACCCTGAGCTTCCGCGTACCGAGCGGCCTTCCCTCCGGGGTGTACGTGGCGAAGCTGCAGAGCGACGCCGGCGCGCAGCGCTACTGCATGTTCGTGGTCGAGTCGGCGCGGCCCCGGCCGCTCCTCGCACAGCTTCCAACGGCCACTTATCAGGCGTACAACGCCTGGGGCGGCGACAGCCTGTACCCGGGCGGGCGGCCGGTGGGGTGACCGGCGCCGGGCGCTTCTTCGCCGGCGACGTGGCGATGATCCGGTTCATCGAGCGCGACGGCTACGACGCGTCGTACACCACGGACTCGTCGGTCGATGCCCGGCCCGCCCAGGTCCTCGGTCACCGGATGGTGCTCGACATCGGCCACTCCGAGTACTGGTCGCAGCGGGCGGCAGACGCCCTGCGCCACGCGCGCGACGGCGGCACGAACCTCGGGTTCCTGGCCTCGAACACGATGGCGTGGCGGGTGCGCTACGCGCGACCGCACCGCATCCTGGCGTACAAGGAGCGCGCCGCGCGCGACCCGGACCAGCGCCTTCCGAGCGGGCTCTTCCCGCTCGGCGGCGCACCGATCACGGGCACCTCGTGGCAGCGCTGCGTCACGCCGCGCTACCCCGCTCTCGGGCACGCCGTCTACCACTACTACCCGTGGCGCCCTGGCCTGTCGCTGCAGCCGGCGTGGCTCTTCGCCGGGACGGGCCTCGTCGCCGGCTCGCAGGTGAACGGGATCGTCGGGTACGAGCTCGATCGAACCTCGATCGCCAGCCCGCTGGGAACCCAGGTGGTCGGCGGCGGCAGCACCCCGTGCCTGGGGGGACGGCCGCCCATCGGGGTCTCGCAGTCGACGCTCTACCAGGCGCCGTCGGGCGCGCTCGTGTTCTCGTCAGGCACGATGGGCTGGGAGCTCGGCCTCTCGCCGGTGCCCGCGGCGTCACCGGATGCGCCCCATCGCGCCGACCCGCGCCTGGTCCGGCTGACGGAGAACCTGTTCGCGCGGATGCTGTCGCGCGGGGGCTAGGGCGGTCCGCAGACCTGAGTTGCGCCCACTCAAGGGGTCAGACCCCATTCACACTCAAGGGGTCAGACCCCATTCAGGTCCGAAGCGTCCTGCCTAAGGGCCGGATACCGGCCCGTATCCAGGATTGCTCCCGCTGGGGTCCCTGAGCTCGACTCCCGCGGCTGGGAGGACGCGGGCGGCGGGTCTCGAGCGACAAGGCCTGAGCGCCCGCCCGCCGAACACCTAGGCCATGACGACGGGCCGGCTCGAGGCCTTCAGCGACGGCGTGTTCGCCGTGGCGATCACGCTGCTCGTGCTCGACATTCGCCCGCCGGCAGACGTGCGCGACGGCACCGAGCTCTGGCGCCGGCTCGGTGACCTGTGGCCGCACTACGCGGCCTACGTGGTCAGCTTCCTGGTCATCGGGATCGTGTGGGTGAACCACCACGCCGTACTCGAGCTGATCCGCGAGGTGGACCGCCAGTTCGCGTTCCTCAACCTGCTCCTCCTGATGAGCGTCGCGCTGATCCCGTTCGCCACGGCCGTGCTCGCCGACTACCTGTCGAGTGGCGGCGGCCCGGCGCACACCGCGGCCGCCGCGTACAGCGCGGTGATCTCCCTGATGGGCGTCGCGTTCGGCGGCCTCTGGATCTACGCCTCGCGCGGCGGCCGACTCCTGGTGGAGGGATTTCCGCACGATGAGCTGCCGCGCATCACCCGCCGCTTCGTGGTCGGCACGCCGATCTACCTGACCACGATCGGCGTCGCGTTCCTCAGCGCCGGGGTGTGCCTCGGGATGCACGCGCTGCTCGCGACGTACTACGCGCTGTCCCGCCGCGGGGGCGGGATGGCGCGACCCGCCGGGCTGCCGCGCTAGCGGCGGCTGATCCGGCGCATCGCCCGACGGCCGACGCGCTTCAGGCTCGCACCGGCGCTCGGCGCGTAGGAGGCCGGCGTATCGCCCGGCTTCGGGAGCCGCGCGGCCGCCTCGGCGTCGATGCTCAGGAGCATCAGGTTCTCGTAGAGCCGGTCGATCTCGTCGGCGTCCACGAACCGGTCGCCGGACGGCGTTTTCACGACGACCCCATCGAACACATCTTTGGCGCGGACCTCGAGCACGCGCTTCACGTGCCCGAACGGCTGGCCGTCCGCGGTCTCCACTGGCGTGCCGCGCTCGAGCACGCGGTAGGAGATCGGATCGCCGCGCGCCACGCCTGCAGCATAGGCTCCGCCGGCTCATGGCCGTCCACGTATTCGACCGGGACACCGCGGTGCGGCGCGCCGGTGACGGGAAGTTCGAGGCCGAGATCGAGGGCCATCGCTGGTGGGTTGTCCGGGGCCCGAACGGCGGGTTCGTGGCGGCGATCCTGCTGCGGGCGATCACCGAGGAGCTGGGAGACCCGGGCCGGCCGCCGCGCTCGCTGTCGGTCCACTATCCGGGTGCTCCGCAGCCCGGCACGCTCGAGATCTCGGTGACGCGCGAGCGCGTCGGCCGCACGGGCGCTCGCTCTGGCCGCCTTCTCGGGCCCGTTCCCGGGCGCGGACTTCCAGGCCGTGCGCCTGCCGGACGTCCCGCCGCCGGAGGCGATCGAGCCGAGCGCCCTTCCGGGCGCGCCGCCGTTCACGCAGAACTTCGAGTACCGCTTCGCGCTCGGCGGGCCGCCTTTCCGCGAGCAGGAGGAAGCCTCCACCGGCGGCTGGCTGCGGCTGCGGGAACCTCGCCCGTTCGACGCGCTGCTCGCCGCCGCCTACGCGGACGCCTGGCCACCGGCGGTGTTCTGGCGCCTGTCGACCTTCGCGGTGGTCCCGACGATCGACCTCACCGTCCACTTCCGCGAGCTGCCGCCGTCCGACGACTTCGTCTTCGCCACCTTCGACTCGAGGCGCGAGCACGACGGGTTATGGGAGGAGAACGGCGAGCTGTGGAGTCGCGACGGG
>VAWV01000261.1 GCA_005883295.1 Actinomycetota bacterium | reverse complement strand
GTAGGCGGTCTTGCCGTCGTTCGTGGGGGCGAAGCTCCCGTCGCCTCGAAGCCCATCCCGCGGATCCGTGGACGGCCCACCGAAACCGGTGTAGGTGAGCGCGCCCGAGGCCTTGTCGACGTCGAACGCGGTGAGAAGCGGAGCGGCGTACAGGCGAGAACCGTCGGACGACAGCTCGAGGTCCTGGGGGGCGCACATGGTGCATGGCGTTTGCGTTACGTAGGTCAGCTTCCCGTTTGAAGCGCGCGCGAGTTGCGTGATGGCCCTGTGGTTCGCCTGAACGCCGATCGCCGCTACGTAGATGAAACGGCCATCCGCGCTAACGGCCATTCCCCCCGGTTCTGACATCTGGACGCCGTCAACGCCGTCCTTCAGCTTCTGACGAAAGGTGAGCAGGCCCGTCGAGGGATCGCGGTCGAAAACGCGCAGCGAGTAGTAGTCGGTGAGGTAGGCCTGGTGCCCGTCGGGGCTGAGAGCGAAATCCATCAAGTAGTTGGCCGGGGCATACGTCCGCCCCACCAGGCTGATCTCGCCTGTCCTCGCGTCGCGCCGGAGCACGGTGATTTCGCCGCCCTCGCTCGTCTGGTAGATGAACCGGCCGTCGGCCGACATGTCCATAAGAGGCCCGTTACCAGGGCTGGCTTCGCCCCAGACCCAGGCGTCAACCAGTGTCAGGCCGCCGGATTGCAGATCGCGACGGAGCACGAGCGTCGACGTCCGGTCGGCGACGTAGGCGAACTTCCCGTCCGGCGAGATCCTGAGCTGACCCGGCACGTTGAACGAGTCGCCCCAGGCGTCCACGGGCCCCATAGCGAGCCCAACGAGCGCAAGGGACCCCACTAGAAGGAGAGCTATCCGTCGCACCGCGAGTCCGAGACCTCCCAAGCCCGCAAAATCGAGCGAATTGCTCGACAGCTGTTAAGCGAGCCTACGGGAGGTCCGTCGTGCGCGCAAGCGGCAAGCCGCTAGCCCGCCACCCCGAGCGCCTCGCGCACGATCCGCGCCTGCTCGGCGCGGTGCGCCGCGGCGTAGCCCTCGCCCGGGCTCGCCCGCAGCTGGCGGCCGATGTACTCGTAGCCGACGCCCTCGGGGAGGATCCACGACAGCCGCTGCTCCATCACGTTCCGGGCGCCCATGTTCTTGGGCTCCTCCTGGGCCCACACCACGGTCCGCAGCGAGGGATAGCTCTCCATCAGCGCCCGCAGCTCGTTCTCCGCGAACGGGTAGAGGAGCTCCACGCGGCCGATCGCCACGTGGTCCAGCGTCTCGCGCGACTCATGCGCGATCAGCTCGTAGTAGAGCTTGCCCGAGCAGAGCACGAGGCGGGTCACGTCCTCGCGCGCGGCCGGCAGCGACGGGTCATCCAGAACGGGGTGGAAGTTGCCGCCGGTGAGGTCCTCGAGCGGCGAGGCGGCGGCCTGCAGGCGCAGCAGGCTCTTCGGGGTCATGATCACGAGCGGCCTGCGCTTGCGGATCAGCGCCTGTCTACGGAGCAGGTGGAAGTACTGGGCCGGCGTCGTGCAGTTGGCCACGCGGATGTTGCCCTCTGCGCCGAGCTGCAGGAAGCGCTCAAGCCGGCCGCTCGAGTGCTCGGGCCCCGAGCCCTCGTAGCCGTGCGGCAGGAGCAGGGTGAGCCGCGACGACTGGCCCCACTTGGCGAGGCCCGAGACGATGAACTGGTCCACGACCACCTGAGCGCCGTTCACGAAGTCGCCGAACTGGGCCTCCCACATCACGAGGGCCTCGGGCGCCTGGGCGCTGTAGCCGTACTCGAACGCCACGCACCCGGTCTCCGACAGCGGGCTGTTGTAGAGCTCGAACGGCACCTCGGCCTTGGGAAGATTCTGGATCGGGGCCCAGCGCTGGCCGCTCTTCGCGTCGTGCAGCACCAGGTGGCGCTGGCTGAATGTGCCGCGCTCGGTGTCCTGACCGGTCAGGCGGATCGGAACGCCCTGGGCCAGCAGCGCAGCCCACGCCAGCGCCTCCGCGTGCGCCCAGTCGATCATGCCCTCCTCGACGGCCTTGCGCCGGCGCTCGAACTGCGGCTTCAGCTTGCGGTGCACGTTGAAGCCGTCGGGCACGCGCAGCAGCTGCTCGTTGAGCGAGCGGAGCGTTTCCGCGGAAACGGCGGTGCGAGGCTCGGCGCTCGCGCTGCGGTCGAGCTCGTGCTCCCCGGTGTCGGGCCCCTCCTCCATGGCGGCCTTCAGCTCGGTGTGGGCGTCCGCGAGGCGCTTTTGCACGTCCGCCGCCATCGCGTCCGCCTCCTCGCGCGTGACCACGCCCTGCTCGGCGAGCTTATCCGCGTAGACCTGGCGCACCGGTGGGTGGCTCTTGATGCGCTCGTACATGACCGGCTGCGTGTAGGCCGGCTCGTCTTGCTCGTTGTGGCCGAAGCGGCGGTAGCCGATGAGGTCGATGAGAACGTCGCGGCCGAAGCGGTTGCGGTAGGCCATCCCCAGGCGCACGGCCGCGATGCAGTTCTCCACGTCGTCGGCGTTCACGTGGATGATCGGGATGTCGAACCCCTTGGCCAGGTCCGACGCGTAGCGGGTGGAGCGGCCCTCCTCCGGGTCGGTCGTGAAGCCCACCTGGTTGTTGGTGTTGAGCGTCTCGGCCACCACGCCCTGGGCCGGGAAGGCCGCGTCGCCGTGGATCAGCACCGGGAGCACGAGCGAGGTGTCGATGGTCAGCTCTCGCGCGTCGCGGCTCGACTGATCCGCGCGCGTGCGGCCCTCCACGACCGGGTCGATGTACTCGAGGTGGCTCGGGTTGGGGGACAGCGTGACCCGCACGGTCTTGCCCGAGGCCGTGTGGTAGCGCCCCGTGGCGCCGTAGTGGTACTTCACGTCGCCGGTCCCGCCGGATGGCATCGCGGTGTCGGCCTCCAGGTTCTGCTCGCCCTCGAACTCCACGAGGATGCTCTGGTAGCCGCGCCCCACCGTGTGTGCGATCACGTTCAGCCGGCCGCGGTGGGCCATCCCGAGCACGATCTCGCGAGCGCCGGCCTCGGCGGCCAGCTCGATCGTCTCGTCGAGCATCGGCACCAGTGCGTCGAGGCCCTCGATCGAGAACTGCTTGCGCCCGAGGAACGCCTTGTGGAGGTAGGTCTCGAGTGCATCCACCTGGGTAAGCCGCTCCAGCAGGCGGCGCCTGAGCTCGGCCGGCGGCGCCCAGCGGTGGTCGCCCGACTCGATCACCTGCCGCAGCCAGACCCGCTGCCTGTGGTCGGAGATGTGCTCGATCTCGTAGGCGATCGTTCCGCAGTAGGTGTCCTGGAGGTGGGGGAGGGCGTCGGCGAAGGTCTCGCCCTCCACGGCCACGCGCAGCACGGATGCCGGGATCGCCCGCATCAGCTCTGGCGTGAGGTTCACCGTCTCGGGGTCGAGCGCCGGGTCGCCCACCGGCACCGATCCGAGCGGATCGAGGCGCGCGGCCAGGTGGCCGTGCATGCGGTGCGCCTTGACCACCGAGGTCGCCGCCTGGACCGCCTGCAGCAGGGCCTCGTCCACGACGCCGGTGATCTCCGGCTTTACGGCGGAGGGAGCGGGCTCCGCCGCGGTGACCGGGCCCGCACCGTCCTCGGCGAGCTTGGCGGGGGCGGGCGAGCGCGGCGCGTCGCCCAGGCCCAGCTCCACGAAGACCCGGTCGTAGAAGTCGTCCTCGCCCTGGAGGAGCTGGTCGATCCGCCGCAGGAAGGCGCCCGACTCCGCGCCCTGGATCACCCGGTGGTCGTAGGTGCTGGTCATGGTCATGACCTTCGAGGCGCCGATCTCGCGCACCTTCACCGGGTTGGCGCTGCGGAGGCCCGCAGGCAGCCCGATCGCCCCGGTGGCGACGATCGTCCCCTGGCCTGGCATCAGGCGGGGCACGGAGGCCACGGTGCCGATCCCGCCCGGGTTCGTGAGCGTGATGCTCGCGCCGGTGTACGCGTCGGCCGGGAGCGTGTTGTCGCGCGCGCCCGCGACGAGCTCGTCGTAGCGTTCCACGAAGCGCGGGAAGTCGCACGTGTCCGCGTCCCTCAGGACGGGCACCACCAGGGACCGCGAACCGTCCTTTCGCTCGACGTCCACGGCCAGCCCCAGGCTCACACCCGCCGGGACGACGCGGTGCGGCTTGCCGTCGCGCTCCTCGAATGAGTTGGTCATCACCGGCATGTCGCGCGCGGCCTGGACGATCGCCCAGGCGACCAGGTGGGTGAACGAGAGCTTGCGCCCGGCCTCCTTCAGCGCCCGGCGGCGGGCGTCGAGGGTGTCCACCTCGAGCGCCCGGAAGCTCGTTGCCGTCGGGATCCCGCGGCTCTCCTCCATGAACCGCGCGAGGGTGGCCGCCGGACCGCGGATGGGCGTGACTGTCGCCTCGCGGTCGCCGGCCGGTGCCGGTGGGTGGGGCTGTGCGGGGGCCGCCGGCTCGTCCGAGGAGATCGCGGCCTCCACGTCCGACTTGGTCACACGGCCGCGCGGCCCGCTGCCCTCGACTGCCTCGAGGTCGACCCCGGCTGCGTCCGCCATGCGCGCGGCGACCGGGGTGGCGTTTGCGGCGCCGTTGCCATGCGCCGGGCGCTGTCTCACCGTCTCGGGCTGCGCGCGCTCGGTGCGCGGAGTGGGCTCTCCCGGCGGCATCCGGGCGACGCTCGCACCCGGTGCGATCCGGGCCACGACGGTTCCGGTCGACACGGTCTCGTCGGGCTGCACCAGGATCTCGGCGAGCGTCCCGGCCACCGGGGATGGAAGCTCGGCGTCGACCTTGTCGGTGGAGATCTCGACCAGGCCGTCGTTCAGCTCGACGTGATCGCCGACCTGCTTCAGCCACTCCAGGACCGTTCCTTCGCTGACTGACTCGCCCATCTCGGGGATCACGACGTCGATCAGCTCCGCCGTCTCCGGCGCGGGCTGTGGCTCCGACGGCGGCTCGGCAGCGGATGCGCTCGGCGCGTGCTCGATCTCGGCGGACGCGCCGTGGGCGGCCTCCTCTACCGCCGACTCGTCAGCGGCGAAGTCCGGCGCCCTGGTCGCGGCCGCCTCCGGGGAACCGCCGTCGCCGGCGGTGGGCGAGGCGCCGTTCACCTCGATCTCGCCGAGCACGGTCCCGGTCGGGACGGTCTCGTCGGGCTGGACGAGGATCTTGGTGAGGACGCCGCTTGCCGGAGCGGGGACCTCGGCGTCGACCTTGTCCGTGGAGACCTCGACGACGCCCTCGTCGGCCTCCACGGTGTCACCGACCCGCTTGAGCCACTCAAGGATCGTCCCCTCGGTCACCGACTCGCCCATCTCGGGCATGGTGATCTGGACGGTGGTCCCTGTGGCCATCGGTTACTGCACCAACCATAGCCCTTCGCTTTCGGATCGGTGCTTCCTTCTGCGAAGCTCTCGCGGATGGCGATCGCGGCCGAGCGGCGGCTCAAGTTCTGGGGGTGGGGCTACGAGGATCAGCAGCCTCCGCCGGCCGAGGTGCGCGAGGCCGCCGCCGGCATCCGGGGGCACCTGGGATTCGAGCCCACCGAGGTGGAGGCGCCGGTGGCCCTCGAGTCGATCGACCTGCCCGCGCCCCGGCTGGCGCCCCCTCCGAGCCTGTCCGAGATCTCCTCGTCCTCGCTGCAGGAGCGGGTCACGCACGCCTACGGGAAGGGCTACCGGGACCTGATCCGCGCCTTCCAGGGTCGCATCGACCACGCGCCGGATGTCGTGGCCCGGCCACGGGACGAGGACGAGGTGGAGGCGGTGCTGGCCTGGTGTGCCGACGCCGGCGCCGCGGCCATCCCCTTCGGCGGCGGGACGAGCGTGGTGGGCGGGGTCGAGCCGCGGGTCGGCGACGGCTACGAGGGAGCGGTGTCGATCGACCTCCGAGCGCTTGATCGCGTGCTCGAGGTCGACGCGATCTCGCGCGCAGCGCGCATCCAGGCGGGTGCCCTCGGGCCGGCCCTCGAGGACCAGCTGCGGCCGCACGGATTCACCCTCAGGCACTTCCCGCAGTCGTTCGAGTTCTCCACCCTGGGAGGCTGGATCGCGACCCGCTCCGGCGGC
>VAWV01000067.1 GCA_005883295.1 Actinomycetota bacterium | reverse complement strand
AAGCGGTACGCGAGCTGGGTTCAGAACGTCGTGAGACAGTTCGGTCCCTATCTGCCGTGGGCGCTGGAGAATTGAGAGGAGTCGTCCCTAGTACGAGAGGACCGGGACGAACAGACCTCTGGTGTATCAGTTGTCCTGCCAAGGGCACTGCTGGTTAGCTACGTCTGGATGGGATAACCGCTGAAAGCATCTAAGCGGGAAGCCCACCTCGAGATGAGTTCTCCCATCCCCTCGAGGGAGTAAGAGCCCTGGAAGACCACCAGGTTGATAGGCCGGTCGTGTAAGCGCAGCAATGCGCTCAGCGAACCGGTACTAATGCTTCGAGGGCTTGACGGATATTTGATACCCGGTTTGACGCGGTCAGCTGTGCGGTTTTGAAGGCTCGGCGAGGGGCCACCGGTCTCGCGACCTTTCGGTGGTCATAGCGAGGGGGATACACCTCTTCCCATTCCGAACAGAGCAGTTAAGCCCCTCAGCGCCGATGGTACTTGGCTCGCAAGAGCCTGGGAGAGTAGGTCGCCGCCGATTTGAATGTGAGACGGGCCGTCCGGGAGGGCGGCCCGTCTTTGTGTTGCGACCCCTCGCTCCCATAGACTCGCCGCGATGTCAACGATCGCGGTTGTGGCCATCGTCGTCGGCGCCGTCCTCATCCTGCTCTTTCTCGGCGGCTTCGTGGCCGCCCGGCGCCGCGTGAGCCAACCGGAAGTGGCCGAGCGGATCCGCGCCGCGGACCGCGCACTCGAGCACGCACGCGCCAGCGATCGTGGCTGGGACCGCGAGCGCCTCTCCACCGCCGCCGGCGAGGCGATCCGCCAGCAGCGCCCCGAGTTCGAGTGGGAGACCCTGGAGCTCGTCCTCGTCGACGACCGCCCGGGCGTTACCGAGGATCGCTGCCACCTGCTCGCGGCCGGTGCGCACGGCTCGGTCCGGGTCATCCTGGCCCGGCGCGAGGGCGGCGAGTGGTTCCCTCAGGAGGTGGGCTGACAGCCGCGCGGCCGCCCGCCGTGCCTGACATCGGCGAGATCGTCCCGGGCTTCGCGCCCGAGGGCGACCTGGAGTCCACCCTCATCCGCCAGCCCGACCTGATCAAGGGCCTGCAGTGGGGCAGGCCGCGCAAGGCCCACCCCGAAGGCGCCGTGGGCAACCACGTGGGCGACCTCCTGCTGGAGATCGACCGCTCCGGGGAGACGGGCGAGCGGCGCGCCCTGCTCCGCGTCGTGGCCCTGGTCCACGACTCATTCAAGTACGCCGTCGTCCCGTGGCTGCCGAGGACCGGCGAGAACCACCACGCGATGCGGGCCCGGCGCTTTATGGAGCGCTTCACCGGCGACGAGCGAATCCTCGCCACGATCGAGCTCCACGACCGCCCCTACGCCGTCTGGCGCAGGACGCGGCGCCGACCCCGGGCCGCCGGGCGCCGGCTCGACGCCGTACTGGCCCGCATTCCCGACCACGCCCTCTTCCTCCGCTTCGTCGAGATTGACGCCGCCAGCGAGGCCAAGAATCCCGAGCCGATCCGCTCGCTCCGTGAGCAGATGCGGGAGCGCCGGCTCCTATCCGCCTGAGCGCATCGCTACAGCTCGAGCTCGCAAAGCTGCGGCCGCCGCTCCACCTCGCCGCACCGGTGGCGGAAGAGCGGGCGTGGGACCACCAGGACCGGCGCCAGCTCGCCCGCCGCGGCGCGCCGCCCCGCCGGCGTTGCGGCCGGCACGCGGCGGGGCGGCTCCGCGGGGGAAGCAACCGCGCCGGGCCTGCGGGCGCCGCTGTGCGCGATGCGCCCTGTGCCCGGCGCTGTTGGAGCGTCCGCGCCCGGGACCTCGAGCCCGTATTCGCCAAGAGTGGCGAACTCGATGGCGCGATCCATCGCGCGCAGGAACGCGGCTCGGGTGCGGGTGCGGGTTGGGGGGAACATGCGTTCGGAAAGGTACGGAGGGGGTCGGACGGAAGGGGACTTCCGTGCAACGCCGCTTGCAGCGCGAGCTAGACGCTCGACCCCAGCGACGACCAGACGTCGATCTTCGTCCGCACCCGCCCCACGACCTCGTCCACCACCTCGCTGGTGGTGGACGCTCCGCCGAGGTCCGGGGTGCGGACGCCGGTGGCGCTCGCCTCGAGCACGGACTCGTAGACAGCCCGCGACGCGAGATGCGCCTCCTCGCGGCCGCTCTCGCCCACGTAGTGCAGCAGCGCCGCCACGGCCATCACCATCGCCATCGGGTTCGCGATGTTCTTGCCCTGCAGCGCCGGCGCGGTCCCGTGCGGCGCCTCGGTCATCACCGCCTGCACCTCGTGGCTCGCGTCGAGCGACAGCACGACCGACTCTGCGCCGGCGATCGATCCGAAGAGGGGCAGCACGAAGTCCGAGAGGCAATCGCCGTCGCGGTTCAGGGCGGGGATCACCAGCGGCGCATCGGCCGCCCCCGACACCAGCCCCGCGTAGGTGGCGTCGATCAGCACGGGCTGATACGGCACCTCCGAGTGGCGCTCCGCCGCCGCGTCGAGCTCCTCCTTGAGCATGCCCTCGTATACCGGGCTCACCGTCCACTTCGGCCCGCCGTACACGCGCGCGTGGATCTTTCGCGCGGTCCGGAAGCTGTGCTCGGCCACCGCGCGGCACACCTCGCGCGAGATCCGCTCCGTGCGGTATGCGACCTCGTCCCCGTCCACGCTCTCGCGCCACTGCTCCGCTCCGTAGGCGTCCCCGACCGCCATCCGCACGACCGAGATCGGATAGTGGACGCCCGCAACGGGCGTGACGCCCGGGATCCTCCGCCCGGTTCTGATGATCACCTTCCCGTCCAGCTCCTCGCGCAGGATCCGGTTGGGGCTACCCACGTCGTCGGTCCCTTCCGGCGTGATCGTGGCCGCCTTGATCCCGAAGCCGGACTCCCTGACCGCGCGCCCGGCCGCCGTCACCACCCCGTTCTCGGTGCGCCGGCGACTGTCGAGCGACAGGTCGTGCCGCTCGAGCTCGACCTCCACGCCGGTGACCCCCGGGTCCAGCACGCGCAGCGCCTGCTCGAGGAGCTCCTGACCGGTCTCGTCGCCCTCCAGGACGATAATCCGCGTCGCGTCCGCCACGGGCGCCTGACTCTACTCGTGACCGCCGAACCCAGATAGATGGCCGAGGTCGTCCTGGCGACCGCCACGGTCGTGGCCGTCGCCGCGATCGCCGCGGCCCTTCCGGCGGTGCTCCGCGCACCACCCGACCGTGCGGCCCGCACGCGGCTCACGCCCACGCTGGTGATCCTCACGGGCGGCGCGGTGATCTCGTTCGCCGCCTACCTGGCGTTCACGTCGCGCTGCGGGCACCGCTGCGAGCGCGGTGCGGGCACCGGGTTCGCCGGCCTGCACGACTGGTGGCGTACGCGTCACTCCTGGCAGTGGAACGCGCAGCTCGTGATCGCCGCGGCGGCGCTCGCCACGGGCGCGCTGGCGTTCGCGCTCGCGGCCTACGGCAGCCGGTTCACGCGCTTCCCGCTATCGATCGCGCGCCTCCTCCTGGCGGCGTGGGCGATCGTCTGCTTCGCGATGCCCGCGGTCTACGAGCTGCTCACTGCGTAGCAGCGCTGGCGGCATCGGAGGAGCCGTCGAGTCCCAGCTCGGTCGCACGCTCCTCCATCGCCGCGATCACCGTGGCCAGGTGCTCGTCGAAGTCCACGCCCAGCTCGTCGGCGCCCTCCCGCACCTCGTCCCGGCTCACGGCGGCCGCGAAGCTGGGCTGCTTCAGCTTCTTCTTGACCGACTTCGGGGTCATGCCGTGGATCCCGGTGGGACGCACGAGCGCGCAGGCGGCGATGAACCCGGAGAGCTCGTCGACCGCGAACAATGTCTTGGCCATCGTCGTCTCCCGCGGGACGTTCAGGAACGTTGCGTGGCCCGCGACCGCGTCCACCACCCCGTCTGGGTAGCCGAGCCGGCGCAACTCCTCGATCGCGTGCCGAGGATGGCCCGTCTCCAGGTCTGGATAGCGCTCGTAGTCAAGGTCGTGGACGATCCCGGTGACGGCCCACAGCTCCTCGTCCTCGCCGAACCGACGCGCATAGGCGCGCATCGCGGCCTCGACCCCGAGCACGTGCTTGCGGAGCGAGTCCGACTGCGTCCACTCGCAGAACAGCGTCCAGGCGTCCTCCCGCGTAGGCATGATGCGCGAAAGCTAGCGGGAGGGAATGCCCATTCCGAATCGAAAGCTCGCCGTGATGCCCTTCGATACCCTTGCCGAGCCGCTCGAGGACCACGGCCGTGCGGCAGCCCTGATGGAGAAGTTCGTCATCGAAGGCGGCCACCCGCTCTCGGGCACCATCGTGCCGGCGGGTAACAAGAACGCGGCGCTCCCCGCCCTCGCCGCATGCCTCCTCACCGAGGAGGAGGTCGTGCTGCGCAACATTCCGCGCATCCGCGACGTGGAGGCGATGATCGAGCTGCTCACGGGGCTCGGGGTGCGCGTGGAGTGGCGCGACGACAACGTCGTCTCGCTCTGCGCCCAGGACGTGGACCCGAGCGCGATGGACCCGGATGCCGCCAACCGAATCCGCGCCTCGTTCCTGCTCGCCGGCCCGCTGCTCGCCCGGTTCCGCACAGCCGACATGCCGCCGCCCGGCGGCGACGTGATCGGCCGCCGCCGCCTGGATCCGCACCTCGACGCGTTCCGAGCGCTCGGCGCCGACGTCCAGTTCGACCGCTGGTTCCACATCGCCGCGCGCGGTGGCCTGCGTCCCTGCGACTTCTTCATGGACGAGCCCTCGGTGATGGGCACCGAGAACGCGCTGATGGCGGCCGCACTCACGCCGGGCGCCACCGTGATCCACAACGCCGCCTCCGAGCCCCACGTGCAGGACCTCGCGCGGCTCCTGCTCCAGATGGGCGCGCGGGTCGAGGGGATCGGTTCGAACGTGCTGATCATCCACGGGCGCGACCAGCTCGGCGGCGCCGACTACCGCATCGGGCCCGACTACATCGAGATCGGCAGCTTCGTGGCGCTGGCGGCGGTCACCGGCGGCGAGCTGCGCGTGCGCGACACCATTCCCGAGGACCTGCGCATGACGCGGCTGGTGTTCGAGCGGCTGGGCTGCCGGATGGAGTTCGAGGGCAACGACGTGGTCGTCGCCGCGGGACAGCACCTGCGCGTGCGCGACGACGAGGGCGACGCCATTTCGAAGATCGAGGACGGGCCGTGGCCCGCCTTCCCCGCCGACCTCACCAGTATCGCGCTCGCACTCGCGACCCAGTCCGAGGGCATGGTTCTAGTCTTCGAGAAGATGTTCGAGAACCGTCTGTTCTTCGTGGACAAGCTCGTCTACATGGGCGCTCGGATCCTGCTGTGCGATCCCCATCGCGCGGTCGTAAGCGGTCCGAGCCGGCTTCACGGCGAGCGCATGGAGAGCCCCGACATCCGCGCCGGGATGGCGATGCTCATCGCGGCGCTCTGCGCTGAGGGCCAGTCGGAGATCGGGAACATCCGCCAGATCGACCGCGGGTACGAGCGGATCGACGAGCGCCTCCAGCAACTCGGCGCGCACATCGAGCGCGTGCCGCCGGAACCGCTCCCCGTCTAGGTGGGCATCTAGCCTCCTGCGGAGGCCAGCATGATTCACCCGGTCCCTCCCGGCACGCGCGACGTGCTGCCCGACGAGATGCGCGAGCTTCGCGCGCTCTCCGGGAGCCTGCACGCGACCTTCGATCGCGCCGGGTTCGGCGAGGTCTGGACGCCCGCGCTCGAGTACGAGGAGGTGCTTCGCCGCGGCGACGAGCGCGCCGCGGCGGGCTTCCGCCTGTTCGACGACCGCGGGCACGTCCTGGCGCTGCGCTCGGACGCCACGATCCCGATCGCGCGGCTGGTGGCGAACCGCTATGCGACCGAGCCCGCGCCCCTGCGGCTCTGCTACTTCGCCCACGCCTACCGCGCGGTCGAGCGCGGCAGCGGCCAGGCGCGCGAGTTCCTCCAGGGCGGGATCGAGCTGATCGGGGTGGGCGGCGCCGAGGGCGCCGCCGAGGTGATCGCGCTGATCGTGGAGGCGCTTTCGGAGGCCGGGCTGAACCGCCACCGCATCGGCCTCGGCGACGGAATGCTCTATCGCACCCTGCTCGCCAACGCCGGCGTGTCGGACGAGGACGCTCAACCGCTGCTCGAGTCGCTGTGGCGCCGCGATCTCGTCGGTCTCGAGGTGCGGATCGACAGGCTTGGGCTGACCGGCTCCGCGCGCGACGCGCTCGTCGCAGTGCCCGCGCTTCGTGGCGGGCGCGAGGTCCTGGCCAAGGTGCCTGGTCCGGCGGCCGAGAACCTGAGCGCGGTCCACGAGCTGCTGGCTGAGCGCGGGGTGGCGGACCGGGTGATCTTCGACCTCGGCCTGCTGCGCGACCTCGGCTACTACACGGGCACGATCTTCGAGGTCTACGACCCGGCGGTTGCGTTCGCGCTGGGCGGCGGCGGCCGGTACGACGAGCTGCTCGGCCGCTTCGGGCCATCCCGCCCCGCGTGCGGCGCCGGACTCGACATCCAGCGCGTGCACGTGGCCCAGATCGAGGAGGAGCGCGGAACGTGACCGACGAGCTGACGATCGCCATCCCGCGCGGCACGCTCTTCCGGAAGACGCTCGACTTCCTCGAGGCGCTCGGGATCGAGACTGCCGAGATCCGCGCCAACGACCGCCGGCTCGTCTTCCCCGGCATCCTCACCGTACGACCGAGCGACGTGCCCGCCTACGTGGAGCACGGGGCCGCGGACCTCGGGATCACCGGCAAGGACGTGCTGGTGGAGCAGTCGGAGCGCGAGGTGTACGAGCTGGCCGACCTCGACTACGGCCACTGCCGCATGGTGGTGGCCGCGCCCCCGGACGCGGATCCGCTCGGCGAGCGGCTGCTGCGCCGCGGGGTGGTCCGCGTAGCGACCAAGTACCCGAACGTCGCAGCGCGCTACTTCTCGGAGACCGGTCGCCAGGCCGAGATCGTGGAGGTGAAGGGCTCCGTCGAGCTCGCGCCGATCACGGGGCTCGCCGACGCGATCGTGGACCTCACCGCCACGGGCAGGACCCTGGCCGAGAACGGCCTGGTCGAGCGCGAGGCCATCTGGGAGTCCACCGCTCGCCTGATCGCGAACCCCGTCGCCCACAAGCTCAAGGCGGAGGCAGTCGACGCGCTCGTGGCCCGGATCAGGGAGCTGCGGTGAGGGTCGAGCGATTCGGGCCCGATGTGACGGCGGCCGAGATCCGCGCGCTCACACCTTCGCCCCGCGACGTGGAGGGCGAGGTGCGGGCGATCATCGATGAGGTGCGATCGGGCGGTGATGTCGCCGTGCGCAGGCTCACGGAGCGCTTCGACCACGCGGAGCTCGGGCCGGAGGAGCTCATCGTGTTCCCCACCGAGACCGAGGCGGCGCTCGGCACGCTCGAGCCAGCAGTCCTCGCGGGACTGCGCACCGCGAAGGCAAACATTCGCGCCGTGGCGCGAGCCCAGCTCACGGCGCCGGTGCGGGTGGAGCTGGAGCAGGGCCACACGGTGGAGGTCCAGGAGGTGCCCGTGCGTCGCGCGGCCGTGTACGTGCCGGGCGGTCGCGCGCCGTACCCGTCGACCGTCCTGATGGGCGTGTTGACAGCGCATGCCGCTGCGGTCGAGCAGGTCGCGGTCTGCGCACCGCCCGGACCCGAAGGGCGGGCGCACCCGACGATCCTCGCCGCGTGCGCGTTGTGCGGGGTGAGCGAGGTCTACCGCATGGGCGGCGCCCAGGCCATCGCCGCGCTCGCCTACGGCACGGAGTCCGTCAAGCCGGTCGATGTGATCGTCGGGCCAGGCAACCGCTACGTGACCGAGGCCAAGCGGCAGGTGGCGGGCGTAGTCGGCATCGACGGCCTGGCCGGGCCCAGCGAGCTCGTCGTGATGGCGACCGCGGGCGCCGACCCGGAGCTCGTGGCGCTCGACCTGCTCGCCCAGGCAGAGCACGGCCCGGACACGCTGCTGGTGGCGATCTCGCCGGAGCCAGAGCTGCTGGAGGCCGTGGCCGGCGCCGCCGGCGAAGCCGACGCCGCGGCCGAGGCGCTCGCCGTCGTGGAGGCGCGGGACGCCCGCGCCGCGGTGGCGCTCGCGGATGAGCTGGCGCCCGAGCACCTCCAGCTGATGGGCGACGAGGCGGAGTCGCTGGCCGGGCGCGTACGGTCCGCAGGCGCGCTATTCGTGGGTCGCGACGCCGGGACGGCCTTCGGCGACTACGTGGCGGGCTCGAACCACGTCCTTCCGACGGGCGGAGCGGCGCGCTTCGCCAGCGGCCTCTCGCCGGCCACGTTCCGGCGCCGGATGGCGCGGATATCGTTGCCGGCCGGCGCCGCCGCTCGCCTCGCACCCGCCGGCGCGGCGATCGCGCGCGCCGAGGGTTTCCCAGTCCACGGAGAGTCGATGGAGCGCCGCGCTTGAGCAGGACCGCGGAGATACAACGGACCACGGGCGAGACCGAGATCGAGCTCGCGCTCGAGCTCGATGGCACGGGCGGCGGCCGGCGCCAGACCGGCGTCGGCTTCCTCGACCACCTCCTGGACGCGGTCGCGCGCCACGGCCGGTTCAACCTGGACGTCTCGGCACGCGGCGACCTCCAGACCGGGCCGCATCACACCGTCGAGGACACGGGGCTCGTCCTCGGTCAGGCGCTGGACCAGGGGCTGGGGGATCGCGCGGGAATCGCCCGCTTCGGCGAGGCCACGGTGCCCATGGACGAGGCGCGCGCTAGCGCCGCCATAGACATCTCGGGCCGCCCCCTGGCCGTGTTCGACGGCCACTGGCCCGAACGCCCGGTGGGCGACCTCGAGCCGGACCTCCCGCAGGAATTCCTACGCGCCGTCGCCTCCACCGCCAAGCTCACGTTGCACGTGCGGGTTGAGGCCGGCGGCAACGACCACCACGTGATCGAGGCGGCGTTCAAGGCGTTCGCGCTGGCGCTGCGACGGGCGGTGGCGGTCGACCCCACCGAGACGGGGGTCCCGTCCACGAAGGGGCTCCTGTGATCGCGATCCTCGACTACGGGATGGGCAACCTCCGCTCGGTGGAGAAGGCGCTCGAGCACGTCGGCGCGACGGCGGTCGTCACCAACGACCACGCCCGCGCGCGCGGGGCCGAGGGCCTGATCCTGCCCGGCGTGGGCGCCTTCCCGAAGGCGATGGAACGCGTGCGCCAGCTGGGGCTCGACGTGCTCGTGCGCGAGCAGCTGGGCAGCGGTGTTCCGACGCTGGGGATCTGCCTGGGCCTCCAGCTCCTGTTCGAGTCGTCGACGGAGCTCGGCGGTGCCCGCGGGCTCGGGCTGATGGAGGGCCGCGTGGACCGGCTGGCGGCGGGCGAGGAGAAGCTGCCGCAGATCGGTTGGAACGGGGTGACCTGGATCGCGCAGTCGCCGCTCATCGAGGGCCTTCCGAACCCGTGCCCCATGTACCACGTGCACACCTACGCCGTGCAGGCGAGCCACGTCCTCGGCACGGCCACCTACGGCGCCGAGTTCGTGACCGCGATCGCTCGCCCGCCGCTCTACGGCGTGCAGTTCCACCCCGAGAAGTCAGGCCCCCATGGGCTCCGCCTGCTCGCCAACTTCACCAGGATCTGCGCCGGGGCCCTGCGCCGCGCCGCATGATCCTGCTGCCTGCGATCGACATCCGCGACGGCCGGGCTGTCCGGCTGGAGCGCGGCGACTTCGACCGCGAGACGGTCTACGCGGACGATCCACTCGCGGCCGCGCGGAGTTTCGTGGAGGCCGGGGCCAAGACGCTGCACGTCGTGGACCTCGACGGCGCTCGTCAGGGCAAGCCGGTCAACCTCGAGCACCTGCGGCGGATCGCGTCCGAGGTCGACGTGCCCGTGCAGTACGGAGGCGGGCTGCGGACGCTCGTGGACGTACGCGACGCCCTGAGCGCCGGTGCGGCGCGCGTCGTGCTCGGCACGGCGGCCTACACCGACATCGAGTTCCTGGAGGAGGTCCTCGAGACCTGGGGCGTGCGAGCGGTGGTGGCCATCGATGTCCGCGGCGGGCACGTGTCGGTCTCCGGCTGGGAGAAGACCACTCAGATGCTCCCGGCCGACGTGATCGCCCGCATGCAGCGATACGGGGTGAGGCAGTTCGTCTACACCAATGTGGATCGCGACGGGATGCTGGAGGGGCCGGACCTCGAAGAGGTCCGCACCGTCGGGCAGGTGATCCGCGGGCGCTTCATCTACTCGGGCGGCATCTCGTCGCTCGACGACCTCGTCGCCCTCCGCGACCTGCGACTTGTGAACCTGGCGGGCGTCATCTCCGGCAAGGCGCTGTACGAGCACCGCTTCGAGGTGGCCGACGGCGTGGAGGCGCTGGCGGACTGATGCTGCTCAAGCGCGTCATCCCCTGCCTGGACGTGGACAAGGGCCGCGTGGTGAAGGGGACAAACTTCGTGGACATCCGCGACGCCGGCGACCCGGTCGAGCTGGCGGTGCGGTACGAGCAGGAGGGCGGCGACGAGCTGGTCTTCCTCGACATCACCGCGTCCCACGAGAAGCGGGACACCATGGTGGAGCTTGCGCGGCGCACGGCGGACGACGTCTTCGTCCCGTTCACCATCGGCGGCGGCATTCGATCGGTTGCCGACGCCCAGGCCGTGCTCGACGCGGGGGCCGACAAGGTCTCGGTGAACTCGGCCGCTGTCGGCAGGCCCGACCTCCTGGGGGAGATGGCCGAGGTGTTCGGCAGCCAGTGCGTGGTGCTCGCAATCGACGCCCGCCGGCGGGACGACGGGCAGGGCTACGAGGTCTTCGTGAACGGCGGCCGGACGCCCACGGGCCGCGACGCCGTGGAGTGGGCGCGGGAGGGCGTGGAGCGGGGAGCGGGGGAGATCCTGCTCACGAGCATGGACCGCGACGGCACCGAGGACGGGTACGAGATCACGCTCACCCGCTCGGTCGCCGACGCTGTCGACGTGCCGGTGATCGCGTCCGGAGGAGCGGGCAACCCCGAGCACCTCGTGGAGGCCCTCGAGGAGGGACACGCCGACGCCGTGCTCTGCGCCTCGATCTTCCACTACGGCGCGTACACCGTGGCCGAGGCCAAGGAGCGGATGCGCGCGGCCGGGATCCCGGTGCGGGCATGAACGTCGCGGCGCTGCCCGGCATGGACAGGCTGCTCCCGGCCCTGGAGGGGCTGCCACCGGCGTACCTCGTGGGGGGAGCGGTGAGGGACCTGCTGCTCGGGTCGGACCCGGTTGACCTCGACGTGGCCATGGAGGGCGACGCCCTCGCGGCGGCGTGGGAGCTGGCGGAGCGCCTCGAGGGCCGCGCGATGACGCACGAGCGCTTCGGCACGGCCACGGTCCGCGCGGGCGACCTCGTCTTCGACCTGGCCGGCACCCGTCGCGAGCGCTACGAGCGACCTGGCGCCCTGCCCGAGGTCGAGCCGGCCCCTCTCGCGGAGGACCTGGCACGGCGCGACTTCACGGT
>VAWV01000260.1 GCA_005883295.1 Actinomycetota bacterium | reverse complement strand
GCTCGTGATCCACTGGCGCAGGATCTGCTTGGTGTCGCCCGAGATCAGGTTCAGGGTGCCCGGCGGCGCGCCGTGGCGCTCGAGGATCGGCGCCACGATGTCGCGGTAGAGGAACATGACCGACAGCGGGGTCGAGCGCGGCGCCTTGACCACCAGCGCGTTCCCCGACGCGATCGCCCCGAAGCCCAGCGCCGAGTTGGAGCCGGCCGCGTTCTGGGGCGGGTTGACGCAGACCACCCCATCGGGCTTGCGCGAGACCACGATCCGGCGCTCGCCCTGCTCGATCTCCGAGCGAAGCTGGGAGAAGTTCCAGTCCATCGTCTCGCGCGCCGTGCCCTCGATCATCCCGCGCACCTCCCACTGCGCCAGGCGCCGCGGGTGGCCCTCCCACACGAGGATCTCCACGAACTCCTCGGCGCGCTCCACGATCGCGTCGTGGTACTCGTCGACCATCGCGCGGCGTACGTCCAGCGGCGTGCGCGCGAACTCGCGGCTGGCGCGGGCGGCGGCCTCCAGCGCCTCGGCGCCCTCACGACGCTCGCCCCAGGCGCTCCGCCCGACGACGACGTCCGCCGGAGCGTCCGCGGGATCCATCTGGCCGAGGTCGAGCGCCCGCTTGAGGTTGAAGGTGCCCATCGGGTCCGCCAGCAGCGCCGACGCCTTCACGGTGTAGTTCCAGCCCTGACCTTCGCGGTCCTGGCCGTCGATGTACAGCGGGTACGACCTCATGCGGGAACCCCCGTCTCGCTCGAGGCGGCTTTTAGGGACTCGGCCATCGTCTCGACGTCCTGCAGCTCGCCCGCGTTGAACTTCCCGTACGCGCCGAGGTCGAGCAGCCCGTGGCCCGAGTAGCAGAACAGGATCGTGGCCTTGCGCCCCTGCTCCTTGCACTCCTGCGCCACGTCGATCACGGCGCGGATGGCGTGCGCGGTCTCGGGTGCCGGCAGGAATCCGGTGAGCCGCGCGAACAGCGACCCCGCCTTGAAGACCTCGTTCTGCGGGTAGGCGATCGCGTCGAGGAGGCCCTCCGCGCGCAGCAGCCCGGCGAGCGGAGCGGCGCCGTGGTAGCGGAGGCCGCCGGCGTGGATCGGCGGCGGCACGAAGTCGTGGCCCAGGGTGTAGGTGCGCGCGAGCGGGCCGGTGCCGCTGGCGTCGGCGAAGTCCCAGCGGTACTCGCCGCCCGTCAGCGTCGGGCAGGCCTCCGGCTCGGCGGCGAGGATCGTGAGATCGCGGCCGTTGAGCTTGTCCGACACCCACGGCAGCGCGAGGCCGCCCATGTTCGAGCCGCATCCGAGCGACGCGACCAGGTAGTCGGGTTCGCGGTCGACCAGCTCGAGCTGCTCGCGCGCCTCCAGTCCGATTAGCGTCTGATGCAGCAGCACATGGTTCGCGAATGCGCCCATCGCAAAGCGCGATTCGGGGTCGGAGTACACGACCTCGAGTGCCTCCGACACGGCGGTCGCCTCGCTGCCCGGATGGTCCGGATCCTCGTTCAGGAAGAACCGCCCCACGTTCGTGAACTCGCCCGGGCTGGGCAGCACGGTGGCGCCGAAGGTCTCCATCAGGTGCCGGCGGCCCGGCTTGTGGTGGTAGGACGCGCGCACCATGTAGACGGTGACCTCGATCCCCATCAGCGCGCCGGCGAGCGCAAGCGCGGTGCCCCACTGCCCGGCGCCCGTGTCGGTCACGAGCCGCCGCACACCCTCCTGCTTGGCGTAGTACGCCTGAGCGAGCGCCGAGTTGAGCTTGTGGCTGCCGGACGGGCTCTCGCCCTCGTACTTGAAGTAGATCTCCGCAGGGGTGTCGAGCTCCCGCTCGAGCGCGTGCGCCCGGTAGACCGGCGTCGGCCGCCACATCCGGTACCCGGCCGCCACCTCGTCGGGAACGCTGATCCACCGTTCGAGCGAGCGCTCCTGTGCGGCCAGCGCCCGCGGCAGCAGTCGCTCGAGGTAGTCCTGGGAGAGCGGCTTGCCGCTCTTCGGATCGAGCAGCTCGTCCGGAGCCCGCGGGAGGTCCGGCAGCACGTTGTACCAGCGGTCAGGAATGCGGTCGACCGGCAGGTCGATCCGTGCCAGCGGTGCTTGCTTCACCTTGCGCTCCCTCGGGGTGTTGGCCAGCGAGACAGCAGCCCCATGTACCCACTAAAAGGCCGCTGAGCCTCCGCACTCCACCCTCTCCGACGGGTCGGGATCTGTCAAGCCCCGGTCGCAATTTTTCGCCCGAATCGGGGACACGCGTCGTCCCGCTGACCTGGACGAATGTTCGATGCCACCGTACGGTTGGACTTCCATCCTGGGACGCACCTTCACGTACCCCAACGGTGCAGGCGACCTGACCAGTTGGGGTCCTTCCTACCTCGAAGCTGTGGTGCGGATCCGATCCGTACGGGGACGCTGGCGCAACCACCCTCAAAGTGCCCGCAAAGCCGGGAGGTTTTCAGTGGCGAACTCGCCCTGCCGTGCCGATACAGCACACGTGGGCGAGTACACGTGGATGTGCCCGACCGAGCTGGACCGGGAACGCCTGGTCGCGACCGTGCACGGCGTCGGCCGAGCGCGGGCGATCATGTTCGTGGTCCTGGCGGCGGTGGTCGCCGGATCCGCCAAGGACACCGGATGGTGGCCGTTCGTCGCGCTGCTCGGTGCCGCGGTCGGATCGATCTACCTCTACCGGGATCTGGGTCGCCGGCGGCGTCCCGAGTACTGGGCCCTGGGCGGTTGGCTGGTGACGCAGCTCCCGCTCGGGGTCGGGATCGCGATAACCGGAGGCCCGCGCAGCCCGGCACTGTCGTGGCTGGCGATCGCGGTCGTCTCCCTGGTGGCGCGGTTCAGCCGCCTGACGATCCGGGTGGGGATGTGCTTCCTGGGCCTGGTGCTCATGGCCGTGACCCTCGCCGTCGATCCGGCCTGGACCATCGCCCACCCCGCCAGCACCCTCATCACCGGCGGGCTCCTGTTCTCGGTCTGGATCTTCGCCGAGGCGCTGCTTCGCTCCGACCTCGAGCATCGCGACCACGACAAGGTCACGGGCCTGCCCAACCAGACCAAGTTCGTCGACCACCTGCACCTGGCCCTCACGCGGCGCGAGCGCCGCGGCGGGACGATCAGCGTGCTCGCGGTGGACCTCGACGGCTTCGGCCTCGTCAACGAGAGCCTCGGCCCGAGCACCGGCGATCAGCTCCTGCGCCACACCGGCGCGCGGATCGCACGTGCAGCCGTCTCGGCCGAGATGGTCGCGCGCCGCTCGGCCGACGAGTTCCTGATCCTCATCACCGATCTGCACGACAGCCCCACCGCTCCGCCCCAGCCCTGGGTCAGCGCGGAGAGGGCCCCGCAGGACACCGCTCGCTGACCGCGAGATCTACCTCGGCGCCTGTGTGGGGATCGCGGTGCTGGCCGAGGGCGAGGACGCGACCGACCGCCAGAAGACGGTCGACAAGCTGCTCTCGGGCGCTCAGCTCGCGCTGTCCAGCGCTCGTTCGGCGGGGCCCGGCAGCGTCACCCTCTACGACAGCGCCCGGCCCAGCTCGGAGCGCCGCCTGTCCCTGATCACCCGGCTGCGGAAGGCGATCGACCGCGGGGAGCTCGTCCTGCACTATCAGCCGACGGTGGACCTGCACACCGGCGAGATCAAGGGCGTCGAGGCTCTCGCCCGCTGGAACGACGACGAGCTCGGCGTCGTCTCGCCAGGGGAGTTCATCGGGGTGGCCGAGGAGACCGGCTTGATCGAGCCGCTCGGCGCCTGGGTGATGGACGACGTGGCACGGCAGGCGCGCGCCTGGGACCGCGAGGGCCTGGACTTCGAGATCGCCTTCAACCTTTCGCCCCGGCAGCTGTGGCAGTGGAGATCACGGAGTCGAGCGCGCTGCGCGACTTCGAGAGCACGGTCGCCCTGTTGCGCGAGATGACCGCCGAGGGGTTCCGCCTGGCGATCGACGACTTCGGCGTCGAGCTGTCCTCGCTGTCGCGGCTACTCGAGATCCCGGCCCATGTGCTCAAGGTGGACCAGTCCTTCATCGCGGCCCTGTCGAGCTCGCCTGACGCGGCCGTGATGGTGCAGATGATCGTCCAGCTCGCGGAGAAGCTGGGCATGCGATCGCATGCCGAGGGCGTCGAGACGGAGGAGCAGCGCCGCTTCCTGCTGGAGAAGGGGTGCCAGTACGGACAGGGCTACCTCTTCGCGAAGCCGGTCCCGGCGGGCGAGATCCTCGACCTCTACCTGCGCTCGCTCGCGTCGCGGATGGTCCCGATCCCGCCGGGGGTCGACCTCCTCGACGTCCCGACCTTCTCGGGACTCGAGTCCATCGACATCCCCGCCGACCTGCGGACAACCGGCAGCTGACCCCGGCTAGTCCGCCGGGGCCGGCGCGGCGGGCTGCTCGAGCGCGCCGATCTGCTGGAGGAGCGCCAAACTTATGGAAGCTCCGTGATCGAGTCGAAGGAGGGGCCCCGTGCCAACGCGAATCGAGATCGACCGGCTCCGCCCGTTGCTGGCGGAGGGCGCTCAGCTCATCGAGGTGCTGCCGGCAGCCGAGTACGAGGAGCAGCACCTCCCCGGCGCGGTCAACATCCCGCTGAAGCGGCTCGACGCCGCGACGACCGCCTCTCTCGACAGGGGCAACCCGGTCGTCGTGTACTGCTGGGACTATCTGTGAGACCTGAGTCCGCGGGCCGCGTGCCGGCTCGAGACGCTCGGCTTCGAGCACGTCTACGACTACGTGCCGGGGAAGTCGGACTGGCTGGCGCGCGGCCTGCCGAGCGAGGGCGAGCTGGCGTCGCGGCCCACCGCCGGGTCCTGCGCCCACGACGACGTGATCACATGCCGGCTCGATGAGCCGGTGGGGCCCGTGCTGGAGCGCATCGACGCTTCGCCCTATGGATTCGCACTGGTCGTGAGCGATGGCGGAGTCCTGCTCGGGCGCCTGCGGCGAAGCGCACTCGACGGCGATCCACAGGCGCCCGCCGAGTCTCTGATGGAGCCCGGACCTTCAACGGTGCGCGCCGACACGCCGGCGGCCGAGCTCGCCGAGCGTCTTCGGGGGCGCGAGTTGAACACCGCGATCGTCAGCGACCCCGAGGGCCGGCTGGTGGGCGTGGCGCGCCGGCGCGAGCTCGAGCACCTGGCGGGGTAGTCAGCCGCTCGACGTGCCTCCGGCGTTAGGCCCGCCGCCGCCCGGGTATGGCTCGGATGGACGACGAGATGCGCATCACACGCTGGAGCACGCAGCCACTCGGTTCACTGCCCGTACGGCCCGCCGCCGCCGTGACGCCGATCGCGGTTGGCGACTACCTGTGCTCGGAGCGGGAGCTCTACCGCGTCGAGCAGATCGGGAGCGAGCACGCGGTGATCGAGGAATGCCGCACGGGCGAGTTGATCGACGCGCGCATCGCCGATCTGCGCTCCCTCGGGCGCGTCAACAGAAGCTAGGCCCGCATCGGCGCTCGAGGCGCTGATGCCGCCGGCGACGATCACACTCGCGCTCGCTGGAGACACCATGCTCGGCCGCAGCGTCGCGGACCGGCTGCGGCAGGATCCGGCGATCGCGCTCGTCGACGGCGGCGTGGCGGAGGCGGCAGCCGGTGCCGACCTCTTCGTGCTCAACCTGGAGTGCTGCATCTCGGAGCGCGGGGAGCGCTTCCCCGATCCCCGCAAGCCGTTCTTCTTCCGGGCTCTGCCCGTTGCGGCCGAACGGCTGGCCGAGCTGGGCGTCGACGCCGTGACGCTGGCCAACAACCACGCGCTCGACTACGGACCTGTCGCGCTTCTCGACACCCTCGAGCTCCTGCGGGCTGCGGGCATCGCGATGGTGGGCGCGGGGGCCGACGAGCGCGGCGCGCGGGCGCCGATCGTCCTGGAGAGCCGCGGATTCCGGCTGCGCGTGGCCGCCGCGAGCGACCATCCGCGCGAGTACGCGGCGGGCGCCGATCGACCGGGCGTCGCCTTCGCCGACCTGCGGCAAGGCGATCCGCCAGACTGGCTGCTCGCGGCGGCGCGCCCCGACAGGGACGCCGATGCCGTGCTGATCACGCCGCATTGGGGGCCGAACATGCGCACCGAGCCCCTGCCGTACATCCGAGCGGCCTCGGCGGAGCTGGTCCGCGCCGGTGCCACGGTCGTGGCAGGCCATTCCGCCCACGTGTTCCAGGGCGTCGCCGGGCGGGTGCTATTCGATCTCGGCGACTTCCTCGACGACTACGCGGTCAACGCCGAGCTGCGGAACGACCTCGGACTCCTGTGGCTCGTAACGCTCGACGGCGGCGGCCCGACGCGCGTGGAGGCGCTTCCCCTCGTGCTCGACTTCTGTCACACGCGGCTCGCCAGGGGGAGTGAGCGCCAGCTGGTGGGACGGCTATTGAGAGAGCGGTGCGCGGCGCTCGGCACGGAGGTTCGGGACGAGGGCGACCGCCTCGTGGTGGACGCTAGCTCAGCCCCGGCACGCGCCCCGGGGTGAGCGCCACGGCCAGCCCCAGGACCGCCAGCAGGACCGCGATCGACCGGCTCGCCGTCGGCTGCCACGGCACGAGCTTCTCGATCGCGATCAGCCCCGCCACGAACACCATCCAGCCCACGCTCATCGCCCCGAGGGCGATCAGCGCCGCCATCAGCGCCCAGCAACACCCCACGCACCAGCCGCCGTGCTCGATTCCCATGCGCAGCGCGCCGCTGCGGCCCGGCCTCCAGGCGGTGAGCAGGAGGGCAAACGGGCTCCGGCACTTTCTGAGACAGACGTCCTTCAGCGGAGTGAGCTGGTAGATGGCGGCGGCGACAATGACCCCGCCAGCCACGTAGCGGCCGGCCCTGTCCCAGGCAAGGAAGCCGGGCGACCACTTGTGACCCGCGCGCAGGATCGCATAGCCGGCGAGCCCGGCCAGCGACCAGGCGAGCAGGTAGCCCGACACGAACGCCGCGGTGCCGCCGACCGGGGCGTCCCTGCCGTTGTCCCGGTTTCCCCGCTGGATCCGGGCGTACATGAGAACCATGGGGGTGACCGAGGGAAACATCATCGCGGCCATCATCACCACCCAGGCCGTGACCCAGAACCCGAGCGTCCCGGGATCGGTCCCCGGTCCCATGTCCATCCCCGCCATGCGCCTGTCCGTGACCCACCAGGCGATCGCGGCGAGCGCCATGAGGGCGCCGATCAGGCCCAGCCTGACGAGCTCGGGCAGCGGAGGTGCCCGCCGGAGCGTCGCGGATTCCACGGAACAT
>VAWV01000259.1 GCA_005883295.1 Actinomycetota bacterium | reverse complement strand
TACAAGGTCGGGATCCCGAGCTCCGAGCGCGAGGAGATGCACGATACGAACGTCCGCGGTACCGAGCGCGTGCTCGACACCGCCATCGAGGCGGCGGTGCCGCGGATCGTCTACGTCTCGACCGTCAACGTGTTCGGCAACACGCGCGGCGAGGTGGTCGACGAGAGCTACGAGCGGCCGAAGGACGGCTTCCTGTCCTATTACGACGAGACCAAGTACGAGGCGCATCAGGTCGCGCGCGACCGGATCGCCCGGGGAGCGCCGATCGTGATCG
The DNA here is from genome assembly GCA_005883295.1 of Actinomycetota bacterium. Taxonomy (GTDB): domain Bacteria; phylum Actinomycetota; class Thermoleophilia; order Solirubrobacterales; family Thermoleophilaceae; genus AC-37. The sequence continues at coordinate 3,436 of VAWV01000259.1, read as the reverse complement.
TGCAGCCGGGCGGCGTCTACGGGCCGGGCGACCACTCCGAGATCGGCAACATGATCGACCAGGCCAGTAGCGGGAAGCTCTTCGCCTACATGTTCCCCGAGCCCGGCTTCAACCTCGTGCACGTGGACGACGTGGCCGACGGGATCATCCTCGCCTACGAGCGGGGCGAGGTGGGCCAGTCGTACGTGCTGGGCGGCGAGATCGCGACGATGCGCGGGCTGGTGGACAAGACCGCGGAGATCGCCGGTCGCAAGCCGCCCAAGCGGGACTTGCCGGTTGGGGTGCTGAAGGCCGTCGCCCCGGCCGGGCCGGTGCTCGGGAAGATCATGGGGTTCCCGCCCAACTTCAAGGAGCTCATCTCGGTCTCGGACGGCGTGACCTACTGGGCCAAGGACGACAAGGCGCGCGAGCGCCTCGGCTACTCGCCGCGCGACCTGGACACCGGCCTGCGCCAGACGCTGGCCGCAACCGGCTCGTAGGCTGGCCTAGCCGCCGAGGCTCGACCGTAGGCGCTCCACTGCCTCGGCCAGCCGATCGTCCGGCACGGTGAGCGAGATCCGGAAGAAGCCCTCGCCGTTCGGGCCGTAGGCCCCGCCGGGCGACAGCACGACCCCGGACTCCTCGAGCACCAGCTCGCAGTACGAGGCCGAGGTGTGTCCCTCGGGCACGGGCGCCCAGATGTAAATGGTGCCCTTCGGCGGCGCCACGTCGACTCCGATGGCGGCGAGCGCGTCGCACACCAGGTCGCGGCGGCGCTGGTAGACCGCGCTCGTCTCGCGCGGGATGTCCGGCAGCTCCAGCGCCGCCACGGCGGCGAGCTGGACCGCGTCGAACATCCCGGAGTCGATGTTGGACTTGAGCCGCCAGTAGGACTCGATCGCATCGGCGTTCCCGACGATCGCCGCCGCGCGCCAGCCGGTCATGCTCCAGCCCTTCGACAGCGAGAACACCTCGACCCCGGTCTCGCGCGCGCCGGGGGTCTCCAGGAAGCTCGGCGCCACATAGCCGTCGAAGGTCGTCTCGGTGTACGAGGCGTCGTGCACCACCAGCACGTCGTGCTCGCGGGCCAGCTGCACGGCGCGCTCGAAGACGCCGTCCGGCGCCACCGCGCCGGTCGGGTTGTTGGGGTAGTTGATGAACATCAGCCGGGCCCGCTGCCAGTCGCTCGCCGCGACGCCCGGGAAGTCGGGTGCGAAGCCGGCCTCCGGCATCAGCGGGAGGAGCACCGCCTCGGCGCCCGCCAGCACCGGGCCGCCCGTGTAGACGGGATACCCCGGATCGGAGGCCAGCGCGACGGTGCCGGGGTCCAGGAAGGCCAGGTTCAGGTTGAAGATGCACTCCTTCGCCCCCAGCGCCGGCACGATCTCGGTCTCCGGATCGAGCTCGACCCGGAAGCGGCGCGAGTAGAAGCGCGCGACGGCCTCGCGGAACTCGGCGCGGCCGCGGTTCGACGGGTACTGGTGGGTGCCGGGGTCGCGCGCGGCCGCGGCGAGGGCCTCGACCACGGCGGTGTTCGTGGGCGTGTCGGGATCGCCTATGCCGAGGCTGATGACGTCGACGCCCGCGGCCCTCTTGGCCGCGATCTTCCGCTCCAGCTCGGCGAACAGGTAGGGCGGAATCCGCCCGAGGCGCTCACTATGCCTCACGCAGGTCCTCCAGGAGCTCGGCGGCCAGCTCGCCGCTGTACACGGGTACCGCCCAGCCGGTCAGGTCGACGTGCAGGTCCTCTCCGACGTCGACCTCCAGGTCGCCGCCGTCCAGATGCACGGTAACGGGGCTGTCGAGGCCGCGCAGAACCGCCGCGACGGCGGCGCCGGCGGCGCCGGTTCCCGATGCCATGGTCTCCCCCACCCCGCGCTCGAAGATCCGCGCCGTGATCTCGCGATCCGAGTCGCGCCGCCAGAACGACACGTTGGTGCGGTTCGGGAACAGGTCGCTGTGCTCGATCGGCGCGCCGAGCTCCGAGAGGTCGAGCCGCTCCAGCTCGGAGCCATCCACCTCGATCGCGCACTGCGGGTTCCCGATCGACACGTGCTGGAAGCGGAGCTCGCGACCGGCGGCGACGATCGTGCCCGCCCCGTCGTCCGAGCCCGACGGGTAGTCGCCCGACGTGAGCCTGGCCCGGCCCATGTCCACGGTGCAGGTGGTGGGACCGGTGATCCTCGTCCGGATCTCGCCCGCCGCGGTCTGGATCGAGAACACGTCGCTGTCCACCCATCCGTTCCGGCGCAGGTAGAGGATGGCCTGGCGCGCGCCGTTGCCCGACAGCTCGGCCTCGGATCCGTCCGGGTTGAAGATCCTCAGCCGCGCCGCGTATCCGCGCTCGTCCGGCTCCGAGAGGAGCAGGATCCCGTCGGATCCGATGCCGGTGTGCGGTGCGCAGAGGCGCCGCACCCGCTCCGGGGTGAGCTCGAACGGGAGGTCCGCCCTCTCGACGATCACGTAGTCGTTGCCGAGCGCCTGCCATTTCTCGAACCTCATGAGCGCGAGATCTTGTCAGGCACCCGGATCGCGCCACATCGGCCACACGAGCGGGCCCCGGGGCATCCTGACCTCCTCGACCACGCGGAACCCGTGGCGGGCGTAGAAGTCGATGTTGCGCTCCTTCGACGACTCGAGGTAGGCGCCGATCCCATTGCGATCGCATTCGTCCAGGACCGGGCGCATCAGCGTGGAGCCGATCCCCTGCCCCTGGGCCGCCGGCTCCGTGCCGAGGACGGCCAGGTAGTGGTGCGGCGTGGCGGGATGCCGGCGCTCGATCATGTCCACGCCGCGGGCGATGATCCCCGCGCGGCGGCCCAGGGCGGGAAGCAGGCTCACGCCCATGCGCAGCGACTCGACCATCCCGAGGCGCCAGGCGTCGGGCGGCGCCCACAGCGCGGCGCCCAGCTGGCCCTCGACGGTGTACGTCTCCCCGTGCGGCAGGAGCTGGCGCAGGCGCATGGCGAAGAAGCGGCGGTTCTGGGCCTCCCTGCGCTCGGGATCCGGGAAGAACCACGACATCACCGGGTCGTCGTGGAAGGCCTGCGCGAGCACGGCGGCCAGCGCCGCGCGGTCTTCGCCGGCGACGCGGCGCACGCTGTGCCGGTCGCCGATCACACGGCCACCTCGATAATCCGCTCGGCCAGCTCGGCGGGGTCGCGCCCGGTCGCGTCGAGCACGTCGATGCTCCGGAGCTTCCGCATCCACGTGAGCTGTCGGCGCGCGTACTGGCGGGTGTTGCGCTTCATCCCTTCCACGTCGCCCACGAGCAGCTCCTCGAATCCCAGCGCGGCGCGCGCCGTGCGGGAAGCGCCGGCCAGCGCTGCGTGCCTGGCCTCTTCCGCCGCGCCGCCCTCAACCATGGCGTCCACGCGGGCGTCGATCTGCTCGTAGAGCGCCTCGCGCTCCATCGTGATCCCGAAGAGACGGGTGGGGACCCGCACGTCGCCGGCCC
>VAWV01000258.1 GCA_005883295.1 Actinomycetota bacterium | reverse complement strand
CCGGGCATCCAGGCCGACGCGCTGGAGTGGCTCGACAAGCTGGCGCCGGCCACGTGGCAGCCGCCGCCGAACGACGTGGCCGCCGAGCTGCTCCCCTCGGGCGGCGACTACCGCCACCACCGCGGCGGCGAGGACAACGGCGACGCCCACCTCAAGAACCTCCTCGTGCACCACCAGGCAATCATCCCGATCACCGAGGGCCGCCTGGACCTCGGACCGTGGCAGGCGTTTACTGGTAGTTGACGACGAGCTGCGCGAGGTCGGTGTCGGTCGTCCTGGTACCGCTCCCGCTGACCCAGAAGTAGGTCCTCACGATCGCACCGTTCGCGCGCGCCGGCGTGTTGATCTCGGGCAGCGACACACTGTCGGGCGTGTAGGTGGTCGTCGAGTTGCACGAGATCGGCGTGGTGGTGCTCCCGTGGGTCCCGATCAGCGTGGCGCCGGAGTAGACCTCGATGTAGTAGCAGGCGTTGTGACCGCTCGACGTCGGGCGGTACGCCAGCTTGAACGTCCCGCCGGTGACGGTCGCCGTCGTCGGGATGTAGCTGGGGAACGTCACCTTGAGGTAGTCGTTGGCGGTGAACGAGCCTGGCCAGTTCGAGGCCGTTGTGTAGGCGCTGCCGCCGCTCGCGGCGAGGGCCCAATTGGTGGTCGCCGGGGTGCCGGTGGACGCATCGGTGTAGCTGAGCGGATAGAGCGTGAACGATGTGGAGGGAGTCGAACCGGTGACGTTGGCCCGCTCGACGGTGATCGACTTCCCAGCGGACTCGCGCGCGTAGACCCGGATCCTGTTGTCATTGGCGAGGTCGGTGGTGTTCAGCTCCGAGATCGCCGTGCTGAAGGACTGGAGCGTGGTCCCGGTGACGCAACCCACCGGGCTCGAGGAGCTCCCATGGGTTCCGACCACCGCACCCGTGGACGCGCGCCGCACCTCGAACCAGAAGCAGGCGGTGTCCCCGGACGCCCCGGCGGCGAAGTTGAAGACGAAGGTGCCTCCCGTCACGGTGAATCCGGAGGGCAACGGCGCGTTCTGGTTGAACTCGAGGTAGTTGTTGGTGTTGAACGCGGTCGGCCATACGCCGGTCGCGAAGGTCCGCGTATCGACGAACGCCGACGCCGCGGACTGATTCGACTCGCTCCCCGAGGAGGCGTCGCGCAGGTCCCAGGCGGTGGTCGTGGTCGTGTAGGGGACCGCAACGGTGATCGCCGCGCTGGCCACGTCGCCGGAGCTCCCCACCGCGTAGACCGTGTGCGCGCCGTTCGTGGTGCCCGCCGGGATCGTCACGGTGATGCTCGACCCGCCCCCGGACGGGACGGACAGGACCGTGCCCGTGCTCGCGTCGTCGAGCCTGAAGGTGACGGTCTGGCCGCCCACGAATGCGGCGATGGTGCCGTTCAGCGTGGTGGGCAGGCTCGTGACCGTCGTGGACGAGCTGAAGCTCAGCGACGGCGACGCCACCGTGACCGAAGCGCTCTGGCCGCTCTCGCCGCCGGTCCAGTTGGACAGCGTCGGGGCGACCGTGTACTTCCAGGTTCCGCCCGGGACGGACGACTCGGTGCAGGTGGTCGCCGACACCGTGCCGGAGCACGCGCTTCCGATCGTCTGCGCGTTCCCGTTCGTGTCGTAGCGGTTGACGACGTAGGTGGATATCGCCGCGCCGCCCGGGAGCGTGCTGCCCGTCCACGAGACCGTGACGCTGCGATTCGAGACCGCCGCGGTTGGCGTGTTCCCGGTCGGCATCGAGACCGCCTTCGCCGACTGGGATCCCGAGCCGCCCCCCGGCCACGAGGCGCTCGCCCCGGCGGCCGGGGCCGCCAAAGCGATCGCTAGCGCGAGGACGATCGTGCGATGGAGGCCGCGCATGGCCTCAGCGCGCGTCGATCAGCTGGTGCCGGTGAGCGTCACCGGAATCGTGAACGTGGCACCCTGGCACGCGTTCAGCGAGGCGTTCGACATGCTCGCCGCGCCGGTGAGCGTCGTCTGGAGCACGCCGTCGACACCGCCGCTCTTCGCGGGGACGCTGAGCGAGAGGCTGCTCTGGTTCGTGAACGTCACGCCGGTGGTCGTGCACCCGGAGTGGCCGGCGTCGGCGGTGATCGTGCCGTTGCCCGTGACCGCGGTGACGGTGACCGCATACGGGTTCGGGTTGTCGATCTTGACCAGGACGTCGCCCGAGACGCCCGGATAGAGCGTCGCCGTGGTGCTGGCCGAGACGTCGACCGTGCTCAGAGTCTGGGCGGTCCCCGCCTTCGAGTAGGCGTTGCCGGTCCCGTTGGTGGTCCAGGCCGCGTATACGAGCCCCACGAGCGCGAAGCCCGCGAGGATCGTGAGCACGGCGACCTTCTTGTTCACCAACCTGCGCATGGGGCCTCCATCCGGGCCTGTCCAGGGCCCGCGTCCAGGGTCAGCAGCCTGACTTTCATCGGCCCCGCGGCCCGATTCTTGAGACTCCCAAGAAAAGTTGAGCCGTCGCCCCCCGCAGGGCGACGGCTCTGGGTGCTGCTGACCCCTGGAGGCTGGACGAAGCGCTCCACTCTCGTTTTCGGCTCCTGGACGCGACGCTACATACCACGAATAGGGGATTTTTAGTCCTCAGTTCCCGGTGAGCCGATCCGCCACCTCGGGGTTCGCCAGGTGGGGCATCCGCTCGCCCCGCAGCGCCGCGAGCAGGTTGTCCACGGCCATGTCGGCCATCAGCTCGCGCGTCCGGCGGGAGGCGGATCCGATGTGGGGCGTGATCACCACGTTGTCGGCCGCGAGCAGCGGATGATCCGGTGGGAGAGGCTCGGGGTCCGTCACGTCGAGTCCCGCCGCGGCGATGGGGCCGTGGCGCAGCGCCGCCACGAGCGCGTCGGTGTCCACCAGCTCGCCGCGCGCCGTGTTCACGAGCACGGCGGTCGGCTTCATGCGCCCGAGCTCGGCCTCGCCGATCAACCCCCGGGTCTCCGCGGTGAGCGGCACGTGCAGCGAGACGAAGTCGGAGCGCTCGAGCAGCTGCTCGAGCGGCAGCCCGCCTGAGCGGTTCGTGTGGATCACCTCCATCCCGAACCCGGCCGCCCGCCGTGCCACGGCGCTCCCGATCCGGCCGAGCCCCACGATCCCGAGCGTTGCCCCGTGGACCTCCTCCCCGAGGTAGGCGCCCGGGGACCACGCCGGCCAGCGGCCCGAGCGCACGTCGCGCTCGCTCTCGCCGATGCGCCTGGCGGTGGTCAGCAGGAGGCCGAATGCGAGATCGGCGGTCGTCTCGGTCAGGACTCCGGGCGTGTGCCCGACCTGAATCCCGCGTGCGGTCGCGGCGGCGAGGTCCACATTGTCGACCCCCACTGCGAACACCGAGACGGCACGCAGTCGCGGTGCGGCCTCGAGCAGCGCAGCGTCCACGCGGTCGGTCAGAAGGCAGAGCAGGCCGTCGGCATCCCGACATGCGGCGTGGAGGTCGACCGGAGCGGGGGGCAGCCTCCCCGGCCAAACCTCCACGTCGTGCTCACCTCGCAGGCGCGCCAGCGCGTCACCGGGGATCTCGCAGGTGACGTAGCAGCGCGCCAGGAGCTATGAAGCCTCAGATGTCGCAGCCGCCAGCTGCTCGTGTCGTCCTTCGCAGAACTCCTCCACGATCTTGTCGTTGAACGCGGGAATGTCGTCGGGCTTGCGGCTCGTCGTGAGGCCCTTGTCCACCACGACCTCCTCGTCCACCCAGTTGCCGCCCGCGTTCCTGATGTCCGTCTTCAGGCTCGGCCACGAGGTGAGCGTCAGTTCGCGAACCACATCGGCCTCGACCAGCGTCCACGGCCCGTGGCAGATCGCCCCTACGGGGGTGCCCGCCTCGAAGAAGGCGCGCACGAACTCGACCGCATCCTCGTCGGTACGCAGGAAGTCGGGGTTCGCCACGCCGCCCGGGAGCACCAGGCCGTCGTAGTCGGACGGGTCCGCGTCCTTCACCGCCCTGTCGACGTCGAATCTGTCGCCCTTGTCGAGATGCTCGAAGCCCTGGATCTGACCCTGCTCGAGGGAGATGAGCTCCGTTTCGGCGCCCTCCTGCTCGACGGCCTTGCGCGGCTCGGTCAACTCCACCTGCTCCACGCCGTCGGTGGCCAGGAAGGCGATTCGCTTGCCGTCGAGCTTGCCCATTCCAACGCCTCCTTCAGGATCTCTCAGGCAGTAGGTACCGGGCCCAGTGGGGCGCCAAACGCCTGCGTCAACCGGTGGGCACGACGGCGCTGCCGAGCGCGCTCAGCACCTCGGATGCGGCGCGCTGACCGGACTGCACGGCGCCGTCCATGTACCCGCTCCAGACGTGGATGGGGCCGATCGGCGTTCGTAGGGCCTGCCCGAACTGGGTCCAGCCTCCGGGCGGCATGTAACAGCCGTAGCAACCTCGGCTCCATTCCTCGTCCGCCCAGGCGCGCTCGATGAAGCGGTCCGGCCGGCCGGCGCGGTCACCGAACAGCCGTGCGAACCCCTTGAGCACCGCCTCCCGGCGCTGCGCGGGGGTGAAGCGCCCGTACTGGCGGGCGCGGGCGCCCTCCAGGAACCCGACCAGCACGCCAGGGGACCCGCTCGGCGGCGTGTTGTCGAAGGTCAGCTTCGCGGGGCCGGCGTCGCTCGTGGCCTCACCCGACAGTCCCTCGTCGCGCCAGAAGGGCGCGTCGTACACGGCCATGCACTTGATCACCGAGCCCTGCGGCATCCGCTGGGTCAGCTGGTCGCGATAGCCGGGCAGCGGCGGGTCGTAGGCGATGCGCCCGCACAGCGGCGGCGGGATAGCCACGATCGCGCGCCGCGCGCGTATCTCACCCCCGTCGGCGACCACGAGCACGCCATCGGAGGAGTGCTCGATGCGCCTGACCGGCGCGGACAGCTCGACGGCGTCGCCCAGCTCCTCGGCCATCCTGAGCGAGACGAGCTGTGAACCGCCCACGAAGCGGTCCTGCTGGGCCCCGCCCTCGGTCTCCAGGAGGACCTCGAAGCGGCCGGCCGAGTGGATGTAGAAGAGGATGTGGAGCAACGAGATCTCCGCCGGCTCCGCCGCCCACACCGCCTCGGTGGCGAGCTCCAGCAGCGCCCGCCCGCCGCGCGTGTAGACGTTCCGCCGCATCCACGACCAGAGGGTCTGCGAGTCGAGGTGCTCGGCGCGCGGAGCCTCCCAGGGCGCGTCGAGCGGCACCCGCCTGGCCAGGCGATCGAGCTTCAGCATCGCCTGCTGGACGTCGGCCAACACGGCCGGTCCGATCCGCGGGATGCGGCCCGTGTAGCGACGCAGACGGCCGTCGAACTCGATCAGCCGCGCGCCCGTGACGTGGGTGGAGAAGGTGTCGACGCCCACCTCACGGGCGAGGGCGGCAATCCGGTCCTGCGTGGGCCCCAGCCACTGGCCGCCGACCTCCACCACCTGGCCGTCCCCGAGCGGCTCGTTGAGGGTGCGCCCGCCCACCCGGTCGCGCGCCTCCAGGACCGCCACCGATGCGCCGGCCGCGCGCAGCTCACGCGCGGCCACCAGCCCCGCGAGCCCGGCCCCGACGACCGCGACGTCCGCCTCGCTCATCTCATCCCTCCGCAGCGTCGGCGGAGGACGGCTCGTCCTCCACGATGTCGAGGCGCCCCTTGAGGCCGGTGGTCTCGAGGATGCGGCGCGGCGCGCCGGTCCCGGACACGATCGTCACCCTCCTGCCGGCGCGACGCGCGCGGCGGTCGGCGTTGATCAGGAGCGAGAGCCCGGTGGAGTCGATGAAGCCCAGGCCGCGCAGGTCGAGGATCACGCGTTCGGCGCCGCCGTCCTCCAGCTCCACCAGCCGCTCCTCGACGGACGGCGCGGTCGAGACGTCGAGATCACCGCTGAGCGCGATCCGGACGACTCCCGCGTCCACCTCGGCTTCGAAGCCAACCCCCACGGCGCGACAAGCCTACGTCACCGTCGCGGGTGGCAGGCGCTCAGCGGTCGTCTCTAGCCGAACTCGCCGTTTCGGACCCGGCGAGCGCACTCCGGCCAGGGCTTGGTGCCCTCCTCGCGGTAGAGCTTCATCGCCAGGGTGTCCTGCCTGTACTCGGACGCCTTGGCGGGATCGCCCTTCCCGCCCAGCGAGCGCCAGGTCTCCATGCTGAACTGCCACTTGCCGCGGTACTTGCCGGACGGCGAGACCGCGCGCGGGTTGTCGCCGGACTCGCAGATGGCGATCTTCTTCATCACCTTCGGCAGCTTGACCCGCTTGTGCTTGTGCCGCGACTCCTTGCTCTTGGGACCGCTCGGAGCCGACGATCCGCCCGTCGAGCCGTCGGTCGCGAGAGCGCCTGCAGGAGCGGGCGCGAGCACGCACACGCCGGCCAGCAAGGCGATTGATCGATGTCGGATCTGCCCCATCTTCTTTCGCGAGGCCTACGGGGTGAGCTGACGGGCTCGCGCGGGAAAGAACTCGCGCTACGCCGCTCTCTGACGGCGATTCGCCCCACGGGCCCGGCTCCCTCCAGACCCAAGTGGTTCCCCCGTTCCCCTGCGCAGGCGCGCGGGGACTCGGCCGATTGCGGCCGGAAGTCAAGCACATGTCCCGGCGGGATGCGGCGAAGCCGCTCCTGAAGCGGTCTCACGCGTGTTAAAGCGGCACAGCGCAGCGATGCCGTACCGTCCCGAGAACCGCCCTCCCCCCATGGCCCTCACCCGAATCGCCCGCCGATCCCTGCTCGTGCTTGCCGTGGCGCCTGCGGCCGCAGCAGCCACGGCCGCGACAGCCGTGGGCTCGCCTCACGCCGTGCCGCCGGCGGCGACGCTCGTGGCGCGTCCGGTTGCGGAGCTGCACGCGGCGAGCGCGTCGCCTGCGAGGCGTCGCGTGGCCCCGATCCGCTACGCCCACCCGGGTCGGGTGCTGCGAGCGAAGCGGGCGCAGCTCCGCCGCTTCCGGCGCGCGCGGAAGCACACCCGTCACCGCGCCTCGCACATCAGGTTCAGGGGCACGGTCTTCCAGGGGCTGAACGCGTCGGGCTTCGCGTTCACCACCGGCAACCCCCCTGGCTACGCCACGCCCTCGGACACCACCGGAGCGATCGGGCCGAGCAACTACGTCCAGTTCACGAACGGCGACCTCGCTGTCTACGACCGGTCGCTCGCGCCCGTGTCCGGCGGGCAGACGCCGATCGAGAGCTTCGTCGGCCTTCCCCCGGGGACGGACGCAGCCGGCGACCCGCAGATCCAGTGGGACCCCGCCACCAGCCGCTGGTACTACCTCGCGTACGCGACGAAATCCTCGGACAACAGCGTCAACTACCTGATGTTCGGGTGGTCGAAGA
>VAWV01000257.1 GCA_005883295.1 Actinomycetota bacterium | reverse complement strand
GAGGCGCCCGCGCCACCACATCAGGCGCGCCTCGCGCAGGTCGCGGCCGTACTGGAATGCGCCCTCGAAGCGCCAGTGGACCTGATCGCGGCTGCTCACGACGTAGAGCCGCGCGTCCTCGCTCGCGATGTGCCACTTCGCCGTGCGGAAGACCATGTAGATCCGCCCGGCGTGGCGGATCACGTGCACGTTGTTGTTGGAGCGGTTGTCGACGACCTGCGGGGGCAGGCCGTCCGAGGGCACGACGGTGATGGGCGGCGCGACGACCGGCTTTGGCTGCCCGGCGACCGCCGCGCCGGGCGCGATCAGGAACATCGCGACCAAGACCCCCACCAGCCGGCGCATTGACGTCCCCGATTATTCCCCGAACCGCCAAACTCAGCGCCGTGTCGCCCCTCGCGGTGCACGTGCACTTCCACCTCCACCACCACTTCCACGGGCTCGCCGGCGGCTACATCGGGCTGGCCGCCGCGGCGCTGGCGAGCTGGACCGGGCTGATCGGCGCGGGCGAGGCCGCGCTCGTGACCGCGGGGGTGATCGCGGCGCACGGCCACCTCGACGTGCTCGAGGTGGTGCTGTTCGCGTGGTTCGGCGCGGTGATCGGGGGGAACCTCGGCTGGTTCCTGGGGCTCACGGGCGGCCGCGGCCTGGTGACGAGGCGAGGCCCCTTCCACCGGGCGCGGAGCAACGCGCTCGCGCGCGGCGAGCGCTTCTACGAGCGCTACGGCATGGTCGCCGTTTTCTTCACGCCGTCATGGGTGGCAGGGATCGCGGAGATGCGCTGGAGCCGCTTCTTCCCCGCGAACCTCCTGGCTGCCCTCGTGTGGGCCCTCGGGTTCGGCCTCGGCGCGTACTTCGCCGGGCCGCCGATCCTGGAGGTGGCGGAGGACATCGGCTTGGCCGGGACGCTGATCCTGGTCGGCCTGGTCGTGGCCGCGCTCACCGCCGAGCTCCTCCGCCGGCGCCGCCTGAGGCAGCGCGTCTAGCGCCCTAGCGCGCGAACGAGGCGCCGCGCGAACCGAAACGCCGCCGCCGCGGTCCGCGGCCCATCCGCTCCAGGGCGTCGAACTCTTCCAGCGAGCGGCCCGCGCCGAGCGCCACGCAGGTGAGCGGCGACTCGGCGAGGTGCACCGGGAGCTGGGTCTCGTCGGAGATCAGGCCGGTGAAGGCGCGCAGCAGCGCGCCGCCGCCGGCGAGGACGATGCCGCGGTCGGCGATGTCCGCCGCCAGCTCGGGCGGCGTGCGCTCCAGCGTGGCCTTGATGGTCTCGACGATCGCCTGGAGCGGCTCGGCGTAGGCGGCCCGGATCTCCTCGCTCGTCAGGCGGACGGTCTTGGGCAGCCCCGACACCAGGTCGCGGCCCCGGACCTCGCCCTCCAGCTCGGGCTCGATCGCCATCGCCGAGCCGATCTCGAGCTTGATGTCCTCCGCCGTCTGCTGACCGATCGCCATCGTATGGGTGCGCTTCATGTAGTTGGTGATGGCGTCGTCGAAGTCGTAGCCGCCGATGCGCAGGGACTCGGAGACGACGATGCCGCCGAGCGCCAGCACGGCGACCTCGCTGGTGCCGCCGCCGATGTCCACGATCATGCTCCCGCTCGGCTCAGCGATCGGCAGCTCCGCCCCGATCGCGGCCGCGATCGGCTCCTCGATCAGGTTGACCTGGCCGGCGCCGGCGGCGATGCAGGCCTCCTCCACGGCCCGCTTCTCCACGTCCGTCACCCCCGACGGGACGCACATCACGACCCGCGCACGGGTCAGGCGGCGGCTGTGAACCCGCCCGATGAAGTAGTGGAGCATCCGCTCGGTCACCTCGAAGTCGGCGATCACCCCGTGCCGCAGGGGCCGGATCGCCGAGATCGCGGCCGGCGTGCGGCCGATCATGCGCCGGGCCTGGTCGCCCACCGCGTGCACCTCTCCCGTCTGTGAGTCGATCGCGACGACCGACGGTTCGGACAGGGCGATGCCGCGGCCGCGCTCGTACACGAGGGTGTTCGCGGTTCCCAGGTCGATGGCGAGATCCCGCCCGCTTCCCCCGGCTGTGATGAACGCCATCAGGGGGAGCATACGAGGGAGCGGCGGACCGAGGGAAGTGCTGAGCGGTTTCGCCCAGCCGGCGAGGCCCTCAGAGCGTGGGGTCGGCGTGGCAGGCGGTCGTCCCGCACACGTCGAACACCTTGCCGCCCGGGCTCATGAAGAGCGACTTCTGCTGCCGCGCCGCCGGCTGCCGCCGCGGGTACTCGTGGGGGTCCTGGTAGGTCGCGGACGGAGGAATGTTCTCGTTCGGCGGCGGCGGGGTGCCCACATCCTTCCCGTTGATCTTCCTGGGCGGCCCGATGTCCCATTCGACGATCGCGGAACCGTCGAACGGCACTACTGTGATGGGCGGCACGCCGTAGATCGGGTTCCCCTTGTCCAGGTCGCGGCCGGGGTCGGCGTACGGGAACCGCGCGTAGGCCCCGATTGTCCGCGCCTCGGTCTCGGCGGCGACCTGCGCCACCTGGTGGTCGCCGATCCCGCCGTGGAGCAGTATGTGGTGCGCCGGCGTGTTGGGCAGCGGGTCGTCCGTCATGTGCAGCGCGTAGCCGTCGGCCTCCGCCCGATCCCACAGGAGCTGCATCAGCGACAGGATCAGCTGCCGCTGCAGCTGGTTCGGATAGGACTGGTAGAGGAGGTAGGAGTACTCGGGGATGTCGGGGTGCGTCGGGTCGGGTGCCTTCCCGGTGCCGAAGTCGGTGCTGCGCTGCAGGAGAGTGCTGTAGTTCATCCCCGGCACGCCCAGCACGCCGCGGTTGCCGTCCACGAACACGGACATCAGCGCGCCGCCGATGATCCCGCCCTGGCTGTTGCCGTCGTAGTACGCCTGGGTCGTGTCGATCATGGGCTTCCCCCCCGCGATCTGGAAGGCCGGGTTCGAGTTGAACCCCAGCGGGTGGATCATCAGGCGCGCCAGGTAGAGGAAGTTGAGCATCCCCTGCTGCACGCGGTCGGCCAGCTTCGGGAAGTTCGAGAGGTCGTGCTCGATCCCGACGACCGTCTGGTAGTCGCAGTTGGGCGGGTTAGGCACGTCCCCGTTGGCGACCTTGTTGAACAGGTCGGTCACGTAGCTCTGGATCCCGTCCGCGCTGAACCCAGGCGTGTCCGGGAGGTCCGCGCAGGCCATCCCGATCCAGTCGGTCGCGCAGTAGACGAAGTCGTGCTCCTGGGCCATGTGCTTGGCCTGCGACTGGAAGACCTCGTCGCGCGAGCCCAGCAGGCCGTGGCCGTAGAGAGACGGCCGCGCGCCTCCCTGCTGGAGCGCGATCTTGGGGACGATGCACGTGTAGCGCGCGGTCATGGTGTTGCCCGGGATCCGGACCGGCGGCCCGGTCGTCTTCGTCGGGTCGTACGCGAACTCCGAGCCCGACGGGCACCCGGGCGCGTCCAGGTAGCAGGGCACGGTGTAGCTGCCGTCCACCCGGTAGGCGATGTCGTTGTCGGTCATCGGCGTGACCTTCGCGGTGAA
>VAWV01000227.1 GCA_005883295.1 Actinomycetota bacterium | reverse complement strand
ACGTCCTGCATCGTCGCGCGGTGGAAGCCGTCACGGGCGAAGCAGACGATCGCCGCATCGATGATCTGCCTGCGCCTCGCGTCGAGGTGTTCGTCGCTTACTCTCGGCATGAAAACGAACGCTCGTTTTATATCACCGGATACGTTGAGCGGGTGCCGACGATCCTCGTCACCGGGGCGACCGACGGCCTCGGCAAGGCGGTCGCGACCTCGCTTGCGCAGGACGATGCGCACGTTGTCCTCCATGGCCGCGACGACGCCCGCGGAGAGCAGACGATCGACGAGATCCGCAGCGCCACGGGCAACGAGCGCCTCGACTGGCACCGCGCGGACTTCGCCTCGCTCGCCCAGGTCCGCGCGCTCGCGGCGACGATCGCGGACGGCTACGACCGCCTCGACGTCCTCGTGAACAACGCGGGCATCGGCACGAGCGGACCGCGCCGGCAGAGTGAGGACGGCCACGAGCTCGTCTTCGCCGTCAACTACCTGGCGCACTACGCGCTCACCCGCTCGCTGCTGCCGCTGCTCACCGCGTCCGGACCGGCCCGGATCGTCAACGTGAGCTCGGCCGGCCAGGCCCCGATCGACTTCGACGACGTGATGCTCGAGAGGCACTACAGCGGCGTGCAGGCCTACTGCCAGAGCAAGCTCGCGCAGGTGATGTTCACGTTCGACCTGGCCGAGGAGCTCGACCCTGCGGAGGTCACCGCCAACTGCCTCCACCCCGCCACCTACATGCCGACCAAGATGGTCCGTGCGGCCGGCGCGACGCCGGCCAGCTCGGTGGACCAGGGTCGCGACGCAACCCTCCGGCTGGTGCGCGATTCCGACCTGGGCAGCGTGAGCGGGCGCTACTACAGCGGCGTGCACGAGGAGCGCGCCCACCCGCAGGCGTATGACGCCGATGCCCGCCGCCGGCTGCGCGAGCTGAGCGAGCGGCTCTGCTTCCCGGGCTAGGCGTCGACCTCCGCGGACCGCCCACGGTGGCGCGCGTACATCTCGCAGGCCCACTCGGTGAGGCCGGCGGCCTCGAGCGCCTCGCGCACGGGCGCCAACCGCGGGTGGCCGCGCTGGGGTTGCGGATAGGGGAACTGCTCCGGGGCCACCAGCGGCGCGAGGAGGGCGGCAAGGGTCAGGTCCGCCACGGTGAACCCGTCGCCGACCAGGTAGCCGCTCGGCTGTAGCTCCGCGCGCAGGCGATCGCCGGCCTCGCGCAGGCGATCGAACGCGAGCGCCGCACTCTCCTCATCTACCCCGAAGCCGGCCGCGACCCGCGGCCGCAGGCGCGGGAAGGTGACCCGGGCCATCAGCCGGCGGACGCCCGTCAGGTCGGGTGCGAAGGCGCCCAGCATGAGGTCCGTGTCCGGCAGCGCGTGGTAGAGGAAGAGCAGCCGAGAGGCGGGGCCGAGCTCCTCGTCGAAGTAGTCTTCGAGCTCCAGCGCCCGCCGCCGCTCGTCGGGGTCGGCCGGGTAGAGGGGCGGCTCCGGATACCGGTGCTCGAGCGCCCTGATGATGCGGGTGGAGTCGCCGATCACCTCGCCGTTCAGCTCTAGCACCGGGAACGTGCGCCCACCCGTGAGCTTGGCCGCGATCGAGCGGTGCTGGCCCGGCACCGCTGCCCGGCGGACGTGCGGCACCGCCTTGTAGTCGAGCGCCCAGCGCGCCTTCTCGTTGTAGTGCGAGACCTTGAGGTGCCAGAGGACGGGTACTGTCGCCTCGGTCGCCATCGACGCTCCTTCCGCAGCGCCGGAAGCTAGGCGGTAGGCCCACGGAGCGCAAGGGCGGAACTACCCAACCGCGTTACCCAACTCGGTGCGAGCGCGCTCGAACTGGCTGGCGGCTGCGGCCCGCGAGTTCACGCCGAGCTTCTCGAAGATCCGCGCCACGTGGCGGTCCACGGTACGCACGCTCAGGACGAGCTCGTCGGCGATCTCGCGGTTCGTCCTGCCGGCGGCGAGCCGCTCGATCACCTCCAGCTCGCGATCGGTCAGGCCGCCCACGCGTGTCCCGTTCGCCGCCGCTCTCGGGCGTGCCGCGACGTGGCCGAGCAGGCGGAGCTCGTGAGCCGCGTGATCGCGATAGAGAACCGCGCCGCAGGCGGTGAGTGCGTCGTGGGCCTGCTGGTGCTCGCGCAGCGCGCAACCGCGCTCGGGCTGGTCGGCAACCTTGAGGAGACGCGCGACGTGCTGCGCTCATACCTGCGCCTGGCGCCGCGCGACTCGAGTCCGCTGCGGCTCGAGGTCGTGGTGCTGGCAGCATCGGCTGAGGACGTGACCGGCCATCAGGAGGAAGCGCGGGCTCTCGTGCTCGATGAGCTCGCGACGCTCGACGACCAGAGGTCGGCGGAGGCCGGCGAGTTGAATCGAGTCCTGGCTTTCAGCCACTTCCCCGACGCGGACTGGGCTGCTGTTCGGAGGTCCGCTCGAGCCGCGGTCGATTCCGAATGCGCGGGCATGGTCAGGGTCGGCGCCCTGAGCGCGCTTGCGATCGCCGAGCACGGCCTGCGCGATCAGCCGGCCGCGGCCCGCGCCGCGTCGGAGGCGGCCGCCCTCTTCGACCGGCTCTCGGACAAAGGCGTCGGCGTTCGCCAGGCGACTCTCGCAGGTTGGCTCGGCTGGGCCGAGGTGTGCGTCGAGCACCACGACGACGCGATCCGCCACCTCCGGCGGGCCATCGACATCTCCACGACCAACGACCGCCGGCCGGCAATGGTGGGCCTCTACGTGACCCAGGCCCAGGCGTTGCTCCACAGGGGGCGGATCGACGAGCTGGCGGGGGTTGTGGATAGCGCGGTGGAGAAGGCGCTGTTGTCAACCAGCAACATCTTCCTCTGCTGGGCGCTGACCCAGAAGTGCTTGCTGGAGTTTCTGCGCGGAGACCTGTTCGCGGCGGTGCGATTGGGCGAGCGAAGCGTGAGCCTTCGGGCGGCATCCCGAAGCCCGCTCGCACGGGTCGCCGACATCGAACTGGCGGAGGCGCTCCTGGAGGTCGGAGAGCCCGCGCGCTGCCGGGCGCAGCTCACGGACGACGACGGCAGGCTCACGGTCGGCGGCTTCCCGATCTACGAGCCGCGCTGCTACGAGCTCCTCACGCGCACCGAGCTCGCGCTCGGGAATCCCGATCGTGCGGCCGGGTTCGCCGCCCGAGCCCAGGAGCTCGCGCGTCAGATGGGCCTTGGCTTTCCGCTGGCGCACGCGCTCCGGGCGCAGGGGCTCGTCGAGCTCGAGAGCGGGCGGACCGGGGATGCGGCGGAGCTCGCGTTT
>VAWV01000226.1 GCA_005883295.1 Actinomycetota bacterium | reverse complement strand
CGGGAGGTCGCCTCGTTCGGCACCACGCGGTGCGGCGCCGGCCAGCCCATCCCGAACAGCTCGGTGAGGACGGTCTCGCGGGCCTCGAGAAGGCGCGCCTTGTAGAGCGGATGCGCACCGCTCTCGTCGGTCAGCAGGAAGCGGGTGCCGCTCACAACGGCGTCGGCGCCCGCGCCCAGGCGAGCGCGCACATCCGCCGCGGTGACGATCCCTCCCGCCGAGAGGACCGGCAAGCCCTCCGCCACCGCGGCACGGACGCGCTCGAGCAGCTCCAGCGCCGGGAGGCTCCCGCGCACATGACCCCCGGCCTCCACACCCTGGGCGATCACCGCGTCGGCGCCCGCCGCTTGCGCCGCGAGAGCCTCCTCGACCGACCCGCACTGGTGGATCCAGGTGTTCGAGGTGCGCCGCCTGGGGCTGCCCCAGAAGGTGACCAGCACGTCGGCCTCCGAGGCGACCTCGAAGTGGGTCCGCCGCGCGAACGGCAGCAGCAGGTTGACCGCGATCGGCTGGGCGGTCAGCCCGCGCGCCGCGTCGAGCTCCGTTCGTAGATCCTCCGGGGGCAGGATCCCGATGGTCCCCAGGCCGCCCGCCTCGGAGACGGCCGCGGCGAGCTCGTGCGTCGCCAGCCCGCCGCCCATGCCGGCCTGGACGATCGGCACCTGCACGCCGAGTCGCTCGAGGAGCACTGACACGCCCGGATTATCGGATGCCGGTGGTCGAGCGCGCTATGCGGTCTTGACGATCATCACCGAGCACGGTGCCTTGTGCGACACCGAGTTCGGCACGCTGCCGAGGATGCGGCGCTGCATCCCCTTGTTGCCGACGACCATGATGTCCACGCCGTGGTCGGCGGCGATGTCGCAGAGCACGTCGGCCGGATCGCCGTTCCGGGCCTCGCTCACGTAGTCGAGCCCGCGCTCACCGGCCTGCTCCTCCGCGGCCCGCAGAGCGGCGTCGACCTCCTCGCTCGGATTGATCGACCACTGGATCTCCTGCGGGGCGTCGGTCTGCTCCTTGCGGAGCCGATCCTCGCCGACCGGTTTGTAGGCGCTGGCTATCACCAGCTTCGCCTGATAGCGCTCCGCCATGTCCATGGCGAAGTCCACGGCCCTCTGGGCGGTCTCCGTACCGTCGGTGCCGACGCCGATCGTCTTGACCTCGGCGGCCATCACCACTTGCTCTCGGAGTCGCGGGTGAAGGTCCGCTTCTTGGAGACGTGCGGGTACTGGCGGTTCCAGACCGCGATCGCGCCGCCGATCGCCGCGCACACGATCACGGCGAAGACCACCCAGCCGGCCCATCCCTTCGCCACCTTGACGACGGCATATCCGAGCCCCGCCGCGACGACGAGGAAGATGGCCCACTGGATTGCGATTCTGCCGTTCAAACGCTGCCGTCCTCTCAGGTCCGGGGGCCGAGCGAGTCTAACCCGCGCGGACTGGCAAACGCAAGGCTCCGGGGCTGCACTGGCGCAGAGCCGTGAGGACTGCTAGCGTGCCAACCGCGCCGAAGCCTGGCGCAGCGAACTGGTCAGCAGTGGACTCATGAGACTCGCGAAGCTGCTCGTTTGCATGGCGATCCTGAGCGCCGTGGTCGCTGGATCCGCCTCGGCTGCCGTCCCCGATCCGGAGCGCAACTCGAACGCGCTCACAGGCTGGGAGTGGTACCACGGCGTCAGCGAGTCCTTCATCACGAACAAGATCAACGCGAACGGCGAGCGCATCGTCTCGCTGCACGTCGAGTCCACCTCGCCGTACCGGTTCACCGTCGCGCTCGTCCACAACAGCGGCCCCTACGCGCGCGGCTGGTACTGGTTCTACAACCTCAGCGCAAAGAAACTGAAGTCGAAGATCGGCTCGCTGAACGCGCGAATCATCCACCTCGAGCGGTACACGGCCGGCGGCAAGGGTCGCTTCGCCGCGGTCCTCGTGAGGAACACGGGCGCGGCCGCGAAGTCCTGGTGGTGGTACTACGGCCTGACGGCCAAGCAGGTCAATGCCAGGCTGAAGCTCAGGGTGGCCAAGGGCAAGCCGCCGCAGTACGCGCGCATCATCTCCCTCGATTCCTACGGCAAGGGATCCTCGCGCCGCTTCGCCGTGGCGATGATCAAGAACGCCGGCGTCGACACGACCAAGTGGTGGTGGTACTACCACGCCACGCCGAGCTTCATCGCGTCGAAGCTGTCGCAGCACAACGCGCGCCTCATCGTCCTCGACACCGACACGCCCGGGCGCTTCAACGTCGTGCTGGTGCGGAACACCGGAAGCGCGGGCCGGTTCTGGGTCTACGGCTTCGGGAGCGAGACGCAGATCACCGACCTCGTCACGGAGAACGTCGCCCGCATCGTCGACGTCCAGTCCTACACCGCGGGCGGGAAGAAGCGCTTCGCGGCGGTCGCGATCGACGACGCCGACCCGGACGCCGCCCGGCTCCGCGGCGTCCTGCGCTCCGGCTGGAACGGGGGCCTGTTCGGCGCGTACCTCAAGAAGGTCGGCGGGGCCGTCTTCACGGGGATCAACCAGGACCGGATCTTCGAGCCGGCTAGCGCCCTCAAGGCGCTACCGCACCTGTATGCCATCCACGAGGCGGAGGTCGACCCGTCGAACACGAACCTGGACAGCACGAACGTCACCTACAACTCGTGTCCGGGCTCACCTGCTCCCTTCGACTCCGGCCAGTGCGCGGGCCAGACCAACGCCAAGGACATCTGCCCGACCAACAGCAACGCCACGGCGACGTACCAGTCCACGCTCCGCGTGGCGCTCCAGCGAATGATGCAGAACTCGGACAACCGCGAGACGGGCGCGGTGGTCGACCACTTCGGTCGAACCACGATCAACACCTACGCCGATCAGCACGGGATCGGTGCTCATACCCAGATCAGGCAGGTGTTCGGCTGCGGCTTCAAAAACAACCTGCGAAACGACTGGACCCTCACCGATGCCGGCAAGCTCTACGAGGGCGTGCTCAACGGCTCCCTGATCCAGCAGAGCGCCAACCGCGACACGTTCTTCAACCTGATGATCACCGGCGGCACGAACGCCGCCGTCAACTCGGTCGTCCAGCAGGAGGCCAACGCCCAGTCGAAGGGCGGTGACGCCAGCGACTTCGAGTCCCGCGTGGTGATCAGCGTGAAGGGCGGCAGCTACGACGTGGCCTGTCCCGCCGGGGCTCCGGCCTCGTGCGTGTTCGGCTACTACAGGAGCGCCGCGGGACGCATCACGCTGCCGTACAAGCAGAAGATGTTCGGCCGGACGGCAATCGTGCTGCGCAGCTTCGTGTTCGGGTACTTCGTGAACGCCCTGCCGATTCCGTGCAGCGATACGAAGCCGCAGTGCAGCACGCTCGCGGCCGCGGACAACGCGTTCGGCACGATGTACT